>JAIQGB010000280.1 GCA_020072905.1 Terriglobia bacterium
TTGGGCTGCGGCAAGGCTTCTGAATCGCCTGGCCGATGAATGGTATCGCCAGTTTATATCTTGGTATTACCAGAGCCGCGGATTTATTGTTCTTTACGACCGCCACTTTGCGTTCGATTTTTCAGAAGATCATTCGGCGCAGGGCGGTGAGCCACTCAGCAGCCGCCTCCACCGGTGGTGTTTGACTCGGTTTTATCCTCTCCCCGACTGTGTCATTTTCCTCGACGCTCCGCCCGAGGTTCTCTACGCCCGAAAACCAGAGTGGCCGATTGAAGACCTGGAGCGAAAGAGGCGGACGTTGTTACGGCTGGGCGAGCGACTGCCCAACTTTTTCAGGATTGATGCGACCCAACCCATCGAGACGGTCTATGCGCAGGTCACTGCAACCATTGAAGCATTCTGCGCGAGCCATCGCAGCTTTTCCAAAACCGTACCCCTTCCCCGCGATTCCGCGGCGGGAATGACCCTCGACCGGCCCTCGGAACAGCTCAGCACACGGCAATCTCTTAACGGTTTTGAAAGGTAAAACACTGTGCGAGTTCTGACCTATCACCGCGTTGCCAACGCGGGCGAGGATCCCTACTTGGATCCCAGCCTTATCAGTGCCACGCCGGAAGACTTCGAGAGGCAGATGGGGTTTTTGGCCAGGAACTACGAGGTCGTTTCCAGGGATGATGTCCTGGACGCTCTCGAAGGGCGGCGGCGGCTTAGCTCCCGCGCCGCTCTGATCACCTTCGACGACGGCTATCGTGATTTTGCCGAAAACGCCTGGCCCATCCTGAAGATCTACGGATTGCCGGTTGTCCTTTTTGTCCCCACGGCCTATCCCGACCATCCCGAGCGAGCTTTCTGGTGGGACAGGCTCTATCAGGCAGTCACTTTCACGCCCCATCCTGAACGTCGCGATGCGTTGTTGGGCGTTCGTCCCGGTTGTGCTGCACCCGAGCGACTCTCCCGCTTAAGTGAGCTTCGCAATATCTTAAAGGCAATGCCTCACGCTGAAGCCATGGCCCTCGTTGAGGAAATTGCCCAGCAACTGGAAGTGCAGCCGCCTCGCCGTCATCGCGTTCTGACCTGGAAAGAATTGCGTTCATTATCGAAACAAGGCGTGACGATAGGTGCTCATACGCGCACGCACCCCATCCTCAGTCAGATAACTGCCGACGAGTTGCGCGAAGAAATTCGCGGCTCCCAGGACGATCTTCAGCGAGAGATTGGGGATACCCGGCCGATCTTTTGCTATCCCAGCGGTGACCACGATGACCGCGTGGTCCGAATCCTGAGAGAAGAAGGCTTCGCGGCGGCTTTTACGACTCTCGACGGACAGAGCGATCTGCGGTTTCAAGATCCTCTCTGCCTCCGTCGGACCAACATCACGCGCCGCACGACATTTCCGATTTTCAGGCTCCGCCTGTGGCGCTGGGTTTCGCGTATTGACGCAGTTCGCCACCGGAGAAAAACGCACTTCACAACCAGCTCAAGCCCAAATGGAGGAATCGTAATGCGGCTTGATTCCAGCCGAGCGACCCAATTACCATCCCTAGAAAGATCACCCCATCCCCCCGTCAGCTCACCTCTTCGCGTCGCCTATATCATGTCGCGATTCCCGAAGCTGACGGAGACATTCGTCCTTTATGAAATCCTGCAGTTGAAAGCGCTCGGAGTCCAGGTGGAAATCTACCCGCTTCTGCGCAAGCGTCAACCCGTCGCACACCGGGCGGCCGAAGAACTGGTTCGTCAGGCCAACTTCCGGCCTTTCCTTTCCCTCCCCATTCTATATGCTCATGTTCACTTCATTCGACGCCAACCGCTGAATTACTTCAAAACCTTGCTCGAAGTGTTGTGGGCAACCTTGCGCAGTCCGCGTTACTTCGCGGGGGCGGTTGTCTATTTCCCCAAATCCGTTCGCTTCGCCTACGAAATGGCGCAAAAGCGTGTTGACCACGTCCACGCCCATTTTGCCAATCACCCCAGCATGGTCGCATTCGTCATCCATCGCTTGACGGGAATACCCTTCAGTTTCACAGCTCACGGCTCTGACCTGCAAGTTGACCAAGTCATGCTCGACCGGAAAGTCGAAGCCGCAAAACATGTAGTCACTGTTTCGCAATTCAACAAGGAATTGATTGTCAGAGTGTCTGGAGAACGGCAGCGGCACAAGGTCCGCGTAATTCATTGCGGTGTAGATCCCACAGTCTTCGTGCCCTCGTTGAATTCTGACCAGGGGCCTTTGCAGATTGTATGTGTCGGCAGCTTCGAAGAAGTCAAAGGCCACCGATACCTGATAGAAGCGTGCCGACTTCTCAAGACCCGGGGAATTGATTTCAGATGTCACTTCGTCGGTGACGGCCATTTGCGGCAGGAACTCAAGCAACAGATTGCCCGCGCGGGCCTGGCAGATCAGGTCATTCTTCACGGTGCGCTTCGCCGGCGTGCGGTCGCAAAGCTTGTCGCGGAAGCAGACGTGATGGCTCTGGCGAGCGTGCCAACGCGTGATGGGAGACGCGAGGGCATCCCTGTCGCCTTGATGGAGGCGATGGCCAGCGGCTTGCCCGCCGTCTCCACTAAGATCGGTGGAATTCCAGAGCTCGTGGAAACGGGGCTCACGGGCTTTCTTGTCCCGCCGCGGAAATCGAGCGCTCTGGCCGACGCGCTGCAAAGACTGGCGGAAGATCCTGAACTCCGGCGCCAGATGGGGAGCGCAGGCCGAGAGAAAGTGCTCCGTGAATTCAACCTCCGGCGCAATACAGAAGCACTGATGAGCCTCTTTCAAGACGAAGTGCAGACGGCCTGCGTTCAGGAGGTTCTAACTCCCGCTGAGAGACCCGAATCCGTGGTGTCTGGCTAGAACAATGGCCATGCCAAGTCTCTTGGAGCACGATTTCCGGGCCGCCGTTTCCAAACACGGGGAGGGAGCTCGCAATTTGGGATCCACCATGGAGAAGGTGTTGATTCTGGACGGGTGTAATCGGAGTGCCTTGGCGGCAACACGCTCGCTCGGTCGAAAGGGCGTGAAGGTCGTGGTGGCGGACGAGACTCCCTCGACGCTGGCAAGCGGGTCGCGATATTGCCTGGAAGACTTTACCTACCCATCCCCCAATCGTTATCCCGAAGCGTTTATCAACGTCCTAAAGCAAGAAGCAGACAAGCGACAAATCAAAGTCATGATGCCGATGACGGAGATCACAACGTCGGTGATTCTCAAAGAGCGAGCCAAATTCAATGGGCTGATCATCCCTTTCGCGCCCTTCGAAGCCTTCGACCAGCTCACGAATAAATGGTGGCTGTTGGAGTTGGCCCGGGACCTAGGGATCTCCGTCCCCAGGACTCATTTTGTACACAAACCAGATGAATTGAACGCGCTTCGCGGGCAAATCGATTTTCCTGCGGTACTAAAGCCATTTCGATCCAGAATTTGTTGTGGGCCTCGGTGGCTCGAGACCGCCGTTAGATACGCCGGATCTTTTGAAGAAATCGAAAGGATGGTGGCGCAATTCGAGTTTCTTAACCAGCACCCTTTCATGATTCAGGAATGCGTTCGTGGGCAAGGGGAGGGTGTCTTCACCCTTTACAACCAAGGCCAAGCGGTCGTTTTTTTCGGCCACCGGCGTCTGCGAGAAAACCCTCCGTCTGGAGGGGTGAGTGTGTTGAGCGAAAGCATCGTACCGAATCCGAAGGCTCAGGAAGCAGCCCGAAAGCTTTTGGACTTCATCCGCTGGCACGGAGTTGCCATGGTCGAGTTCAAGGTCGCGGAAGATGGCACACCCTATCTCATGGAGGTCAACGCGCGGTTCTGGGGATCCCTTCAGCTCGCCATCGACGCCGGAGTAGATTTCCCCTGGTTGCTTTATCAGCTCGCGACTGGACAGCCGGTGGACCCCATAGGCGGGTACAAGCTGGGGGTGAAGAACCGGTGGTTGCTCGGAGACGCGGCCCATCTGTATAAGTCGCTCATCAGAGGCAAAGATCTGGATATGCCCCACGGTCAGAAGTGGCGCACCCTTCTCGACTTCGTGAACTTCTTTGATAGAGAAACACGCTATGAAGTGAATCGCTGGGACGATCCTCTGCCCTTCGTGGCTGAGCTGAAACGACGATTCTTGCACTAAGAGGGCCGCGTGGGCGGTAAAGACGTGGCCGAATTCTGGGGATCAGGAAGCGTGTTTTTGGGGGCTGCCCGTTGGTGGAATACTTGCGCTCCATCCACGCCCCGTTCGCAACTTAAATCGCGTTTCAACTGATCAGGGCTGAAACTTAAAGCCCCTAAGGTGGTGTGCCGTGGGGATTGATCACTCAACCCGCAGGATCCTTGTTAGTGCCGGGCATAACCGTACCGTCACTCCGCAAGGATTGCGATGCATGGCGTGCAAAGAGAATCTCCCGCCCCTGTATGACCTGCCGCTTGAAAGGATCAAAAAATGGGGGCAGGAACTAACCTGCCCCCCGCCATCAGTCCAACTTTCGATTGAATACTACGCTAGCTACAAACCAATTACTTAACCTAAGGTGCTGCAACGGTGGGCGGTGAGCCGGGATTTTCACCCACGGCGAAGCCATGCGTGATCGTCCCAAAGTGAAGCATCTGCCCACTCTTCCCGCCGATCAAGCGGCTCGACGTCCCGATCTTGAGCTGGTTCGCCAACAATGAATCGCGGTAGTGACGGTAGAGGATTTCCAATTCCGCGATTTCATTCGGAAGATTCCAGTTCCAGGACAGGCCCCCCGGGTTGGGGTTCGCCAGAATGAATTTATAGGCGCGCTGCAGCGACCCGCCGCCGGTGGGCATGAGGTTGTTGTAAATCGAAGCATCGCCACGGCGCAGCAGGAACTCCGCGTGGAGAATGGTTCCTTGGAGATGGGTCTGCGTGTAGCTCCAGGACCCCGGAACGTCTTCAGCTACCAGCCAGAGGCCGTTGCAGCCGGTGCTGCCTCGGGCCAGTTCTTCGGGTATAGCGCCGTCCGCACGGAAGCCCACAGCCGGATTGTGGCAATTGTAGTTGTCCATGTAGCTGTTGCCGTTCATGCGGTCGAGCTGACATTTTTTTGCTTGCAGGTACGCGTCGTGCGAATTGACGGTCGCGCCAGTGCGGTCCACCATCAGGATGCCTGATCCGGTCAAGTAGTCGGCGATCATTCCCGAAGTCACAGAGCCTGCGGCACCCCAATTGTTGCTGCGCGTATCGCAAGCCCAGTCGGCTTTCGGGTAGACCACTGTAGCCAGCCAGGTTTGGAATATATGCTTGTCTGAATCGCTCCAGCCTGGGTAATCCTCAATCAGGTCAGCAGCAATGATCCATCCGGGTGTGTACCAAGCCAGGTTCAGGATACATTGATTTCCGCCCGAATAAGAGGTTCCGCCGTAGCCCGACGTCGTCGAAAGCTCCAGCAGCTCAGTTCGAATGTCGGCGGCGTATTGATTGGCAAGAGTGGGGTTGGTTGGCAGCAGCAGCCCGTAAACCATTGCTTTGGCTTCGATGACGGGCGCTCCATTGCCCAGGAAAGAGGGCGATAGGGTACCGCTGCAGCTTTGAGAACCGCTGATCGTCCCGTAAAGCCAAAAGGTCGGGTTCGGATTGGAAGGTTGAGCCGCGCTGGAGCCCGTATTGGCGAAATTCTCGATGGACAGCACCGCGCTTTTGTACGGCTCGATTCCCTGACTGGCTTTCTGAGCGATGGTGGCCAACTCCCCAAGCGTCGTCACATAGCCGCGCGAACTGCCCGTACCTCCCGATGGCGGCGTGACCGTAAATGACGACGAACTGACGTCGGTGCCTGCCGGCGTTGTCACGCTGATTGCTCCCGTGGTTGCTCCTGTGGGGACGGTCGTGGAGATTCTCGTATCGGAGTTGACCGTAAAGGTTGCGCCTGTTCCGTCGAATGCAACTGCAGTCGCACCTGTGAACCCCGTCCCGCTAAGTATGACGGCAGTTCCGACGGGGCCGCTGGTCGGGCTAAAGGAAGTGACTTGTGGCGGTGTTGTTGTCGTGACGCTGAACGCCGAGGCGCTCGTCCCCGTGCCGGCCGATGTTGTCACGCTGATTGCTCCCGTGGTTGCTGCTGTGGGGACGGCCGTGGAGA
>JAIQGB010000281.1 GCA_020072905.1 Terriglobia bacterium
TCAGCGCGCCGCGGGCGGCCTTGGTCCCGACGTTGCGGGCGTGGCTCGCACCGCCATTGTGGCTGCGAATCAGGCGCGTCGACGGGAAACGGCGTTCGACGATCTCCGCGCTGCCGTCCGTCGAGCCATCGTCCACCACGATGATCTCGATGAGATCGCGGGGATACGTTTGGGCTTCGACGCTGGCGAGGGTCTCCGCGATCCAGCGCCCGTCTTCTTCCCGATCGATATCGATCGTCAGATTCACTCTTTCATCATACCGCCACCCCGGGCACTTCCGCCCCCAGATCGGATTACCCGCGATCAACGCCGTAGAGAAGTTTCGCGCATCGTGAGGGGCGACGGCTAGGGGAGACCGGACACCCACGAGTGGCCGACGATTATTCCCGACGAGCTGTGGACTCTCTTCATGGGGCATCCGCACCCGACATCGGGACTGGTGCTTGTGGAGAACTTCCGCTAGTTGTCCCCCTGCGCTCCGACCCGCGCTTCCAGAACCTCCTGCGCCGGATGAACTTTCCGGAGCAGCCCTCCGCGTGGCAATGACCTAGTTCTCCAGCCTCTGACTGCCGTCTGTATGTATATCCCACGACTTCGGGCCTCACCCACAGCCTGTCAACTTGCCCTTCCACGGAGAAAATCATCAGCATGGATCGATCGCAGAAGCCATTGGGCCGCGAAGTCAGCAAACCGTAGACGCGGTCCTCACTCGCAGCTTGGCGGTTGGGCCTGGATCACGGCACACTCGGACAATATCAGACCGGGGCAGATGAGGCGATCGGCCCGAGAATCCCTTCCGTCTGCGCGACTATTCGGCAATTGGCAGCCAGACCGGCAAGAACTGGGGCGTTAGGTGAGGTGTATCCGGAATTTCCGGCGACGGGCGGCATTCGTTAGCACGCGGGGAGAGCAAACAGCTCGGCGAGGTCCTGTACCGCTGACTCGCAGGTTGACCAGGCGCCCCGTGGTGATTTCTTGGGTTGCCATCAAAGAAGTCATTACTATCAACACGGTGTCCGTCCCGGCCCACCGCCAACGGTTTCGTCTTAGGCGGACTAGGACCATTTTTATCTCGGTCAGCCAAAACAGAAGTTAGGCGAACGGGGTGACGGCACGATGGCGACGCTCGACACACTTTGCGCGCAGGGGTACCTGCCCAAGGAGCTTCCGCCGCAGTTTTCCTCAGTCAGCCTGGGCCGCTTCATCGCCGCCGGCGCTGGAACCCTGCCGGCGGAGTTGCAGAACTCGACTCGGATCCCCGATACGGGTGTGCACAGTCTGGCGAGGTTCGGGGTACAGCGGCGTCAGCTCGGCAATCCTAATCCCGTCACGTTTTCGAAGCTGGCATCGTCTATGGTAGCCAACTGGCCCATACTGACCGCTGCGTTCTCGCCCTCGTCGTTCTCGGAAACGAAACCCGCTGATCGCCCTGCCCCGGACCGCCCGTTTGATCGCTCGGATTCATTTGGTTCACGTCCCTTCGTTCGCGCACGGGTCCGCAGTACGGCCCGCCACTTGGTGACGGCCGACGTATCCCGCTTCTATCAATCGTTGTACACCCACAGCATTCCATGGGCGTTACATACAAAGGAAGTCGCCAAGACCAACAGGAACCACGTGCTCCTGGGCAACCAACTAGACCGGCTCGTGCGCGATGGCCAGGACGGGTGGGCTAACAACCGGATCATAAGCCTGAGTTCTTGAGGGAAAGGGGTGACACTCCGAAGCAGCGGTACCTTCCGATGAGGTGGGTTCACCCTTTGCGGACGAGCTTGTTGTCCTGAATTTCTTCCTGATCTTCCGGACTCCAGGGGGACTCCAAGGTCTGGGACTCTATCACCTCTTTACTGACTCTAAAATCTCCCCTTCTGGGAACGACAGACGGAGCGTTACCAAGCACGACACAAGTCTTCAAGCGTCCTTTCGGCGACAGCCAGTGCAGCGCCCGCAGCCGTCGCGTCATCGGGTAGCTGAGAAATCGCAACGTCTACACGACTGACTGATTGTTGGAGCGCGCGAGCCTTCAAGGTCCCGCGCAATGGCTCCAGTATCAAATCGGTGGCGGCCCGCGGAAGCGCTCCACCCAGAATGATCGTCTCCGGATTCAAGAGGTTAACGAGGCCGGCCATGGCGGTCCCGAGATGAGTTCCGGCTTCCCGAAGAACCAGTTCACACAACCGGTCGTGCGCCTTTGCGGCGGTGACGATCGATTCAATGGAGAGGTCTTCCGGAGAGCTTGTGCTGTCCTCCTCCCCTAGAACTGAACCGACTCCTTTTTCCAGCGCCGAACGCACCCTATTGATGATGGCCGCTCCGGAGGCGATCACCTCCAGGCAGCCTCGATTGCCGCAAGAACAGAGGTCACCGTTTTCGTCTATTGTGGTGTGACCGAGCTCTCCGGCCAGTCCGCTGGCCCCAACATAAGGATGTCCGTCTACGAAGATTGCCGCTCCAATTCCCATCCCGATGTCGATGCACACAAAGTTACTGTGTCCCCTTCCCTGCCCAAACTGCTGCTCAGCCTTGGCCCACGTCCGCACGCTGTCTTCGACGACGGTTAAAAGGCCGTATTCCCCTTCAAAAATCTGCTTCAGCGGAACATCGCGCCATCCCTGCACTTCCGGCCAGAAAAGAACGCTTCCCGCGGCAGTGTCGATCACGCCTGAATGGGCGATGCCGATTCCTTGAACTCGAGGGTCGTGCTGGAGGCAAGCTTTGACTTCGGGGTGAATCAAGCCCAAGGCATGATCTCTGCCTTTTGAAACGTGAGAGGATATCCTTTTATGTGACAGTACAGTGCCGAGGAAATCCGTCACGACAATTCGGGAGTAGGCCCTCCCGATCTCGATGCCGAGCAGGTGCGCGAGTGCGGGATTGAAGTGAAGCAGCCGCCTCCTCCGTCCCGCACGCGATCGGACCCGTTCGCCCTCCAGCAGCCATCCCTTCTCCTGCAATTGACGAATCGTAACTGTGATATAGCTCGGCGCTAGCCGCGTTTTCTCCGCCAGCGCAGCACGCGAAATATCCCTCTCGGCATAAATCAATTTCAAGAATTGAACTAAGTCTGTATTTCTCATCCGAATGCCCTGAGCTTGAGTATCTGATCAATTCTGCAAGGTAACCCGGATCTGGTCGAGGAATCCCAGACTCCCCCAGAGAGGAGGGGCGCGGTTTAAGCTTCCCCCTTCAGTTATGATCACACTTTCCGCATCCGAGGATAGCGGCCAAGCGAGGTCAGGTCAAGAAATGCTTTGCCACAAACCTCGCCCTTGCTCTTACAGGCCCAGAACTGACGCCTCCCCGACGTTTCCCCCTTCGATGACCTTCCGTCTTTCGGCTTCACTCCCCTTGGCCTGCTTCGGCTCTCCTGGGGACAAAGCACTATGGTTAGCAGAGCGCTATTTGTCTGAGCTTTGGGCAATCGTCTCGACGATCGCGTCCCCGCGCTCGAACGGTTCGGGGCGGAATTCGATGCCCAGTCCCGGCTTTTCCGGGGCGGTCACGAAACCGTCCTTCGGCACCGGAACGTTCTTGATGAAATAAGGATACTGATAGTTGTAGAAGTGGTAGCAACTTTCCATGATGAAGAAGTTCGTCAGAGCCGTTGCGGTGTGAATCGTGGAGAACCATAGAATGGGGCCCCCACAAGTGTGTGGCGCCGTGGGAATGTAATACGTGTCGGCCATATCGGATATCTTCTTGGCCTCGGATATTCCCCCGCACCAAGTCAGGTCGTACATGACAATATCGACGGCCTTCGCCTCGAGCATTTCCCTGAATTGGTAGCGCGTGGCGAGCCGTTCGCTGATGCAGATCGGAATCGATGTCTCCCTAGCCAGCACTGCGTACGACTCCATGTTGTCTTGGAGCATCACGTCTTCGAGCCACATGATCTTGTAAGGCTCCAAAGACCGGGCAATGCGCAGGGCGCACGGCAGGTTCCACTCGCTGCTTAGATCGAGCGCAATCTCCATCTCGTCTCCCACCGTATCGCGGATGCGCTTGATCCAGTCCAAGGCACTCTCCAGATCAGCGGGTGAAATGTATGTGCCACCCGTCCTGGCGGCGATCTGCTCATAGGGATAAATCTTGATGGCTTTGATCCCCCGATCGAGGAGGAAGCGTACGATTCGCTCGGTGTCGGTTTCCATCTTCATATTGTTGATGGTCCAGTAGTCCGTATACGTGTTGTAGACACGCAACTTCTGTTGGGCCTTTCCGCCTAACAGTCGGTATACGGGGACCCCGAGCGCCTGACCCAAAATATCCCATTGCGCGATATTGATGGCGGTAAGAATCCGCATATCGCTCCCGCCCCAGCCGTTGAAGGCAATCTGCTGAAACACCTCGTGCCACGTGCTCTCGATATCGCGGGGATCCCGGCCCAGAATCTTGCCCATCCAACTGCGCTGTTCGAGGTCCTTGAGGATGCCGATTTGTCCTTCCGTGAAGGGATAGGTTTCCCCGACCCCGACGATCCCTGTATTGGTATGCAGCCTTACCCACATCCATGGCACTTCCTCACCGTCGATTTTCAGGTCTCGCCGAAATCTCACCGCTTCAATCTTCGTGATCTTCATAGGTTCAGCGTTTTGGATCGCAGTAGCGCCAAGAGGAGAAGGAAGCGGGCTGCAGGGAGTGCTGACTCCGAGGGCCACCGAGGATAGGGCCGATCCTCTCAGGAAACTCCGCCTGTTCATTGGGTTCATGGATTCTCCCTCCGCATTTGCTTCCTCGCTCCTCAGTGGCCGAAGGCTACTCTTTCACGTGCAGAACTCCCTTTGCCCGAATATCCTCGGAAGAACTCCCCACCATAATCTCAAAATCTCCCGGCTCCACAACCCAGTGCAGATCCCGGTTAAGCAGGGAAAGATCCTCTGTGCCCAGGGCGAAATCAACGGTCTTGGTCTCTCCGGGCCGCAGGCTCAGCCTCTGAAAGCCGCGCAGCTGTTTCACAGGAGTCGAGACGGTTCCCAGGACGTCGTGGATGTAAAGCTGGACAACTTCATCGCCCGTGCGCGCCCCGATGTTCTTGACGTCCACACTGACCCGCGCGGTGCCGGCCGGCCCGCTTTCCGGCGGATCGATCCGAAGGTTGCTGTACGCAAACTGCGTATAGCTTAGGCCGTACCCGAACGCATACAGCGGAGACGCCGGCATATCGACGTAGCGTTCACCCCAGCCCTCCTTGATCCAGTAAGCCTTGGAGGGCTTGAAGTTGTAGTAGACCGGTAATTGTCCGACGTGGCGGGGGATGGTAATCGGCAGGTGCCCACCGGGGTTGTAGTCGCCGAACAGCACCTCGGCGACCGCCTCTCCGCCACGTTCACCCGGCTCCCACGCTTCCAGGATCGCCGGCACGCTCTCCGCCGTCCAGCGAATGGAGAGAGGTCGACCATTGATGAGGACGACGATGGTGGGAGTTCCGGTCTCGGCCACGGCCTTAATAAGGTCCTCCTGCATGCCCGTGAGATCGAGGCTGGCGACATCAAAACCCTCGCCCACTGTGGGCCGATTCTTGGCATCGGATCGGTCACCGCTGTGAGCCTGCTCCTGTTGTTCTCCGACAACGACAATCGCGACGTCCGACTTCTTCGCCGCCCGCGTCGCCTCTGCAAATCCGCTCTTGTCACTCCCCAGTACGTCGCAACCGTTGGCGAAGACAACCTGGGTTTGCGGGGACACGCTTTTCTGGATCCCCTCAAGGACTGTGACGATGTGCTGAAGGACTCTGTCGGTCGTATAGTCGCCAAGCTGGTTTCTGGGCGCATTCGCATTGGGGCCAATCACGGCGATGGACTGCAGGTTTTTGTTGAGAGGCAGAACATTCCTGTCATTCTTCAACAGCACGATTCCCTCTCGCGCCGCGCGCAGCGCCAGTTCCTGGTGCTCCTTTGCATGTACTATCTGCATCGCCCGGACGGCGTCTACACGAGGATTCTCAAAGAGGCCTAAGCGAAACTTCTGCTCGAGAACCCGGCGCACCGCCCGATCCACTGTCTCAATGGAGGTTCGCCCCTCCTCGACGTTTTC
>JAIQGB010000282.1 GCA_020072905.1 Terriglobia bacterium
GGCGGCGCTCTTCGGCGTCACTCGCCCCCGCCCACCGCTGGCTGGAGCGCAACGAGTTCGTGGCCATCCTCACGGCCTCGGTGCTGCCCCCGCCCGCGCCCTTCAAGGCATTCGTGTTGACTGCCGGCGCGTTGCGCGTGAACGCTGTGCGGTTCGGAGTGGCCTTGCTGGTCGGGCGCGGTCTGCGCTTCGGCGCGGAATCCCTGCTCGCGGCGCGGTACGGAGGGCAGGCGGAGGCGTACCTGAAGGCCAACTATGTCTGGGCGTCCCTGGTTGTTGCCCTGTTGGTGGTGGCGGGCTCCATGGTTTACCGGCGGCTGACGAAAACGCCATCCGAGGGGCCGGCGCCGGAAGTCCCGCGCTCGTCTTCTTCCGACCCTTCCTGATCCTTGCCGCGTTGTGGTGTGCCTGAAAAGCTGAAAGATTCCGACCGCACGCGCAGTTGCTTGTCCAGGTGGACGTCGACCACGAAGCCTCGTTTCGATAGGGCGGAGGAAAGAAAGCGCAGATCGCGCAGCGTCACGTCGTAGCCATCTTCGCTTTCCGCGACGCTGTCCCAGGGAAACCGCGCAAAGTCGAGAAAGATCTTGGCGGTGCGTGTCCTGAGGGCCGCCTCGAGTGGTGGTGTCGATTCCTCCTTGCGAAAGACGCGTGTATGCGTTGCGTCCACGTCGTCCGCGAGAGCGTTGGCGGCGAGGACGTGGAGGACGGAATCGGTTTCCACCACGCCTGTCCAGAGAAAAGGATTGACCGGCGTCGGAAACGCTCCCAGGCGGCGGGGGGTTTCCTGCAGATAGGTGTGGGAATCGAGCAGGCTGAGCACGCGGCGGTACGCGAAGTCGCGAAGGCCCCACAAGAGGACCATGGAGGAGAGCGCGAAAATGGCCCCGCGCTGGTAGCTCGGCTTCCGCGCGCCGACCTCTTCCGAAATCAGACGGAAGAGCCACGGCAGCCCGAGCCCCAGCGCCAGCAACGTTAGCAAAAGAGGGTCGATGATGAACATGATATCCCACGCGTACCAACGTCCACTGAAAGGCAGAAAAGGCCGCACGCCGTAAGCATTGGTGAAGTCCAGCAACAGGTGGCTGCCGGTGGCAATCAATGAGCAGACAAGTAGCCAGCGCGCGTCAACCGGTGGTCCGGTTTTCTTGGCTCGCGCCCGTCGCCCCAGAAAGTAGATGGCCGCGGCGACCAGGGCTCCCAGCACGATCACACCCAGCAGGGAGTGCGTGATGCCGCGGTGGTACTCCAGGTAGGTCGCCGAACTGTCGAAGCGGGAGACCGAGTCAATGTCGGCGATGTTCGCGCCGATGATCAGCGCCAGCGTCGCGAAACGCGTCTTGCGGTTCAGGCCGGCATGACTCATGGCCACGGCAGTCAGGGTGTGCGTGAGATTATCCACTTGGAAACTCGAAACTGGGAACTGGAAAATCGAAATCCCAAACACTAATTCTACCGGAAGTGCGCGCGTGCAGTTTCGAATTTCTAATTTCCAGTTTCCGTTCGCTAATCAGGGCACGAGGATCGTCAGGGCGTCCGGAACGATCTCGAAGGTTGCCGGAAGCTCGCCGACCAATTCGCCGTCGAGTTCGAAGTGGATCGGTTTTCCCGGCTCCTCGCCCGCGCAATCTACCTTGGAGCAGTCCACGAGCTCGACGTCCCTCAAACGCCGGTGCTGCCGCAACAGCACTGCCGCCGCGTAAAAGAAATAGCGTGCCCGGTTCGTGCTGGTAAACAGGCAGGCGGTGAAATCGGGCTTGAACAGGCTGGCGGTGGGCGCAAGCGGCAGCCAGCCGGCGTAGTGCCCGGTGCGGTGAATAACGGCGAAGGTTGCCTGCCGGTCGCGCCCGTCGCCCGTGAAACGGAAGCGTGGATAGGAATACCGCAGCGCCTGACGGACCGCTTCCAGCGCGTAGCCGACCACTCCCCAGGACATCTTCAGTGACCAGGAAAGCCGGCGAATGATGTAGGCGTCGAGACCCACGCCGGCGACACTGATGAAGAGGCGCTGTGTGGGTTGGTGACTTGCGGCGTCCCGCCAGGCGGCTCGCCCCAAGGCGATGCGGCGGGGCTTCCAGCCGGGCAGGGCACGCGCCGCGTGAATGGGATGATGGGGAAGCCGCAGTTCCTTGCCGATGATGTTGGCGGTCCCGCCGGGAAGGATCCCCAACGTCGCACCGCCGGGAACCAGGCCGTTGATGACCTCGTTGACCGTGCCGTCGCCGCCACACACCAGAACCAGTTGGGCGCCGTCGTCTGTCGCGGCTCGTGCAAGGTCCCTGGCGTCGCCGGGCCGGGTCGTGGCGGCGAGCGTCACCTCCGTTCCTGCACGACGCAGTTCCTCAGCCGCAGCGCGAATCTGCCTCTCGCGCCGCACCGGATGACGCCCCGCGACCGGATTGTAGATGAGCGTGGCGCTCTTCAAAGCCTGAAGTATAAGGTATGAAGTAGGAAGTACGAAGCGAGAAGAGGGAACGGAGAGCGCGGTCTTTGCAAGGTCGTCGTCCCGAAGGAACGGCGAAGTCTTCCCGGAGCACGGAAGCTCATCCTGCCAGCTTCGTGCTTTACTTTTGTACCGTGGGTGCCACGACGCCCGTGAAGACCTTTTTGGCGATCATGTCGCCGGATTTCTTGTCTTTCTTGGTCTGAATCCACACTTGGTCACCGGCTTTGAGCTTGTCGAAAGAGCTGGGCGCCCCGTCGTGAACAAACTTGGTTTTGTCGTTCAGTTTGATGGATTGATCCACACCGAATTTGGTTTTCTCCAGCACCAGTTCGCCCTTGTCCAGGCTTTTGATGACACCGTAAAAGAGGTCCTGAAAGAATCGCCCGGTGGCGGTGGGATCGCCGAAGCGGGCGTTCTCCGGTTTTCCGTCCCTCGGGTACTGGGCCCAAGCGATGGTGCTCGCCAGCAGTGAGGCAGCGAGAACGCCGATAAGAGTCTTCTTCATTTCCGTTCCCTTTCCTCTTGCGGATAACGCTTCCCCTTGGGGAAGCTAGCAGTCTATTCGTTTCGATGTCAAGAAAGGCGCGGCGCGTTGTCCAATGCCGGCCGATGCCGCCACGGAATTCGTCTCGGCGGCGGAGTATAATCGGCAGCGAGCGCGAACTACTTTGATCGGGAATCCGAGGGCTTTCGGTGTCCAAGACTGTCGAAAAAGAAATCGCCAAGTTGAGGGAACAAATCCGCCATCATGAGTACCGGTACTACGTCCTGAACGATCCCGAAATCTCCGACTACGAATTTGACCGGCTCATGCGCCGGCTCCAGGACCTGGAGACCGAGCACCCGGAACTGCGCACGCCCGATTCGCCCACGCAGCGTGTGGGCGGCCAGCCCGCCGAGGAGTTCCCCAAGGTGCGCCATTCGGCCCCCATGCTGAGCCTGGACAATACCTACTCGGTGGACGAACTCCGCGACTTCGACCGTCGCGTGCGCGAGCTTTGCGGGCGGGAGAAAATCGAGTACGTCGGCGAGCTCAAGCTCGACGGGCTCTCCATGGCCCTGACGTATGAAGACGGCGTGCTCGCCCACGGCGTGACGCGCGGCGACGGGACGACGGGCGAAGATGTCACGACGAATGTGCGAACCATTCGCTCCGTCCCGCTGCGCATTGACGCGAAGAAACTGGACGTCATCGCCAACGCCAAGCGCTTCGAGGTGCGCGGCGAGGTCATCATGACGCGTCCGGCGTTCGAGAAGGTGAACGCCCAGCGCGAGGCGGCGGGCGAGCCCAAATTCGCCAACCCGCGCAACGCCGCCGCGGGCTCGATGCGCCAGCTCGATCCGCGCGTCGTCGCGGAGCGCCGTCTTGACATGTTCCTCTATTTCCTGGCTGTGAACGGCCGCGTGCCGTTGGGCGAACACGGGAAGACACTCGACGCGCTGGCCAAGATGGGCTTCAAAGTGAACCCTCACCGCAGGCTCTGCCGGTCGTTTGACGAGCTGCTGGCCTACATCCAGGAATGGGAATCGAAGCGCGATAGCCTCGACTACGAAATCGACGGCATCGTCGTCAAGGTGAACGACACGCGCCTGTGGGAGGAGCTCGGGACCACGGCGAAGTCGCCGCGCTGGGCTGTGGCCTTCAAGTATCCGGCGCGCCAGGCCACTACGAAGGTCATGGACATTCGCGCCCAGGTCGGCCGGACGGGGACGCTCACGCCCGTCGCCGACCTCGAGCCGGTCGAAGTGGGTGGCGTCACCGTCAGCCACGCGACGCTGCACAACATGGATGAGGTCGAGCGGCTGGGCGTGAAGATCGGCGATACGGTCCTCATCCAGCGCGCCGGGGAAGTGATCCCGCAGGTTGTCAAGGTGGTCAAGCCCGCGCCCGACGGCCGCGAATTCAAGATGCCCAAGAAGTGCCCGGTGTGCGGCGGCGACGTGCATCGGAGCGAGGGGGAAGTCGCTTATCGCTGCGTCAATGCTGCGTGTCCTGCGCGTTTGAAAGAATTGCTCCTCTATTTCGCCGGACGCCGCGCCATGAACATCGATGGTATGGGTGACAAGCTCGTGGACCAACTCGTGGACAAAGGGCTCGTCCACGACGCGGCCGACCTCTACAGCCTCACCCAAGAGCAGCTTGCGAACCTCGAGCGCATGGGCGAGAGGTCCGCGCAGAACTTGGTTGAGGAGATTGAAAACAGCAAAAAGGCTGAGCTGGCAAGGCTGATCTTCGCTCTCGGTATCCGCTTCGTTGGCGAGCGCACCGGACAACTGCTTGCCGACCACTTCGGCTCGCTCGACAAGCTGGCCAAGGCTTCAGAAGAAGAACTGCTCGAGGTCGAAGAGGTCGGCCCGCGCGTCGCCGAAGCGATCCTGGAATTCCTCGCGGAAAAGCGCAATCGAGATGTGATCGAAAAACTTCGCAAGGCCGGCCTGCAGTTCGAGCAGAAGAAAGCGCGCAAGGCGGAAGGCAAGCTCGCCGGCAAGCAGTTCGTCTTGACCGGAACCTTACCCACCTATTCCCGCGACGAAGCCGCGCGCCTGATCGAGGAGGCCGGCGGCCGCGTCACCGGCTCCGTCAGCAAGAAAACCGATTACGTCGTCGTCGGCTCCGACCCCGGCTCCAAACTCGACAAAGCGCGTTCCCTAGGCGTGAAAACGATCGACGAAGCGGGATTGCTGAAGCTGGTGAAGTAGGGGAGGGCTCCGCCCCCCTTTTCCTGCCTTAGTATGCGTAGGTACTCGAAAGGCCACACCAACGGATGAAGAACAAATATTTCGGTGATTTCAATGACTATCACAAGTATGGCCTGCTGCGCATTCTCTCCAACCAGGGCGAGATCGGGACGGCGGTGCACTGGATGCTGACGCCGGACAACTGTCGCGGCGGGCGAGGGACTCCGAAATACCTTCAAAGGCCGGATGAGTACAGGCATCTCGATCCTGATCTTTTCGATGCATTACGACGTTGTTGGATGAAGCCGGACGCTCGCTCTGTGCACTGGGCGGTCCGTAAAGGCATTCTCTCTTTCGCCCAGACCTTCACTCGTCGGCTTCCCGAAGAGCCTAAACGTCGTCGAAACTATTTTCAGAGATTCCTTTCAGCGGCTCGAGAATTCCAACTTATCTTTTTCGACCCAGATACTGGACTCAAATGGAAGTGGTCTCCGAGCGAAGGAGAAGCCTCTAGCGCACACCTGTACCTGGACGAATTGCTGATGACCTTTGATGCTGGCCACAGCGTGCTGGTATACCAACAATTCCCTCGCTTCTTGCGTGTGCCGCGAAACCAGTTCATTGACGATTTGGCCAGTAGCCTACGCCGATTGTGCCGTGCGCCGATCGTCTTCTCATTCCGTACGCCCAGAGTAGTTTTCCTTCTAGTACCGCAACTGCATCTGGTCGATTTTCTTGACCGACGCAGTCGAGAAGTAGCAGGAAAGTGGAACGGCAGGATCGGGGTTACCGCGCACCACGCCACGAGAAAAGACACGCGGGAACTCGCAAGCGTCCGCCTTAGTCCAGGGCTCATAGGAGCCTTGCGGCTGAAGGCAACGATGACGGGGCAGCCCCTCTCC
>JAIQGB010000283.1 GCA_020072905.1 Terriglobia bacterium
CTCAGAAATATCATCAGCCCTGCCGACAAGGTAGGCAAGCTCGATCCCGCTTCCAAAGGGATTCTTCCCGCGGCACTCGAAAACACCCTCGTCTGTACTTTCAACAGCCTCGACGAAGTCGAGCGGACCCTCAACGCAAACCGCGGCGATGTCGCTGCCATCATCCTCGAGCCGATTCCCCACAACATCGGCTGCGTGCTGCCCAAGCCCGGATTTCTGGCCGGCCTTCGCGAGCTTGCCACCCATCACGGCTGCATCCTCATCTTCGATGAAGTGATCACAGGTTTCCGCCACCATATCGGTGGCTACCAGGCCATCTGCGGCGTCACGCCGGACTTGACGACGCTGGGCAAAGCCATCGCCAACGGCTTCCCCATGGCGGCGCTGTGCGGCAAAGTGGAGATCATGGACCATTTCATGACGCGCACCGGTGGTGACACGTTCTTCGCGGGGACGTTCAACGGCAACGCGGTCGGGTGCGCTGCGGCGCTTGCCACCATGGAGGTCCTGGAGCGCGAACCCGTGCACGCGCACACCTTCCGTCTCGGTGAGCGGCTCCGCCAGGGCCTGGGCCAGATTCACGAACGGCTGGGCATGCGAGCGACGGTGGCGGGATTCGGCTCGGTGTTCCTCACGTACTTTATGGAGGGCCCGATCGAGAGTTATTCCGACCTGTTGCGCAATGACGCGGCGCGCTTTGTGGATTACCGGCGGCGCTTGATCGAGCGTGGTATTTTCAAGATGCCGATAAATCTGAAGCGCAACCACATCAGCTACGCTCACACCGACGCGCACGTTGACCGGACGCTCGAGGCCTGCGAGGACGTTTTGAAGGAGATGTCGGGTTCGCCGGCACAGCGCCCCATAGCTCAGCGCGCCGGGTAGGGGGACTCCTTCCGTTGGACAGCGGCAAATTCCTTGACTAGTCGCAAGTCGAATGCATAGACTCGCCTGATTTTTGAATTGAGAATCAAGGAGGGCATCTTTGCGAGCGCGGCGAACCTGTGCGAGCCGAAGGCTGGCCATCGAGGTGCACCAGGTGGCAGAAAGTCTTCTCATCGGGCTCGCGCTGGCGTGCGGCGTCGTGCAGGCTGCGGCCGCGGACGGCGCCTCACGGACCGTGTCGCTGAACGGCGACTGGCATTTCCTGGCTGACCCATCTGGGACACTGAAGCTCTCCGATCTCGCGAACGCCACGAACATCCGTCCCACCCGCGTGCCGTCCTCCTGGCAGCAGCAGTTTGCCGACCTGCGCGACTACGCGGGCGTGGCGTGGTACTGGCGGACAATCGAACTGGAAACCCTCGGCCCGAACCAGGTGGCGCTGCTGCGCTTCGGCGCAGTGGATTATCAGGCGAATGTTTACGTGAATGGCCAGAAAGTTGGTACACACGAGGGCGGCTACCTGCCGTTCGAGTTCGATGTGACGGCGCTGCTCCGCACCGGCGAGAACCAGCTCGCCGTACGCGTTGCCGATCCGGGCGCGGATCCCAAGGAGGTCGAGGGCATCCGTTACGCGGAAATTCCGCACGGCAAGCAGAACTGGTACGTGCAGACGAGCGGACTGTGGCAGGACGTCGCGCTCGACATCCGCCCGCGCATGCATCTCGTGCCCGTGCACATCAGCGCCGGCGCGGACGGGCAGTTCAAGATCCGCGCTGAGGTCCGGAACGTCACCGTGGACTTGCCCAACGCCGAGCCGCTGCGCGTGAAGGCGAGCATTTCCGATCCAGCAGGTAAAGAAGTCTGGTCGGGTGCGGCGGAGCTTCACCGCGACCAAGCCGCCTACGAACTCTCTGGTCGGGTGGCGGGTCCTGCTCTCTGGGATGTCGGCCGCCCGATGCTCTACAAGCTCCAGGTCACACTGCCCACGGGGGATGCTCAGGAATGTTCTTTCGGCTTCCGAACTTTCGAATCGCGCGGCGGAAAGTTTTATTTGAACGGTCACGTGGTCTACCTCCGCGCGGCGCTCGATCAGGATTTCTATCCCGACACGATCTACACGCCGCCTTCGTTGGAGTATCTGCGGCATGAGATGGAGCAGGCCAAGCTGCTCGGGCTGAACATGCTTCGCTGCCACATCAAGGTGCCGGACCCGAGGTATCTCCAGGCGGCGGATGAGTCCGGCGTCCTCGTCTGGTACGAGATCCCGAATTGGGACAAGCTCACGGAGGATGCCAAGCGTCGCGCGCGCGAAACGTTGCGCGGCACGGTGGAGCGCGACTGGAATCATCCTTGCATCGTCATCGTCAGCGTGATCAATGAAAGCTGGGGTGTGGACCTCAAGGATGCCTCGCAGCGGCAGTGGCTGCAGTCCGCTTACAAGGAAGCCAAATCCATGGTGCCGGGTTGGCTGGTGGTGGACAACAGCGCTTGCTGCGACAACTTCCACATGGCTACCGATATCGCCGACTTCCACCAATATGATGCTATCCCCGACCACGCCTCCGATTTCGATCGCTTTGTGGCGGACATGGCCAGCCGGCCGGGCTGGCTTTTCAGCCCCTTCAACGATGCCACGGTAAAGGGGGACGAGCCGCTGGTTCTCTCCGAGTTCGGCAACTGGGGTTTGCCACGCCTGCCGGAAGAGAAGCCCTGGTGGTTCGCGCGGCCCTTCGGGGCGGACCGCCCCATCACCTTGCCGGAGGGCGTCGAGCAGCGGTTCACTGCCTATCAATTCAATTCACTGTTTCCCGATTTCAACGCGCTCGCCGAGGCCGCGCAGTGGCACCAGTGGCGCGCTCTCAAATATGAAATCGACTCCATCCGCTCGCAGTCGGAGTTGCAGGGATACGTCATCACCGAGTTCACCGACCTCAACTGGGAAGCGAACGGGCTGCTCGACATGTGGCGGCGGCCGAAGGTTTACGCCGCCGACCTGCGGAAGCTTCAGCAGGATGATTTGCTTGTGGTGCGCGCGGAGCGGCGGAACTTGACCGTGGGGGACAAGGCTCAGGCCGATGTTTTCTTTTCGCATTACAGCACTCAGCCAATTTCCAGCGCCCGGGTTGATTGGGAAGTTGAAGGGACGGATCTCAAGGGAAGCCTGCCGGTCCCTGCGACCGCGCTCGGGACGACGGGCACCGTCAGCCAGATCGAATTCGTCGCGCCAGTGGTCCCAGCGCCCACCCGAATGGCGCTAAAGGCTCGGCTGACCGCGGGGGATGAAGTCATTTCGGAAACCGCTCTGGATTTCTACTGCTACCCGCCCAAGCCGGCGGAACTTCCCCCGCCGGTTTCCTTTCACGATCCGGCAGGACGCCTGCGCCGGCTGGTCAACGAAATGCGGGCGCGGAATTACCTGGCTCCCAGCGGCTCTGAAACTTTTCCGGTGCTGGTGACCTCGGCCTTCGACGACACAGCAAAGCAGGCGCTGCAGTCCGGAGGGCGAGTGATTCTTCTCCCGAGCGACAAGCAGACACTCGCGCCGGGGCTTGAAATCGTGCCGCGAGCCAAATCCACGCTCGATGGGAATTGGATCTCAGGCTTCCTCTGGATTCGCAAAGACCACGACCCGTTCAAGCAGATCGGCTTCGAGACCTTTCCGGGTTTTGAGACCCAAGCCGCGACACCCCCCACCGTCGTCCAGGGGTTGAAGCGCGAGAATTTCAGCGACGTGCTGTCGGGGATTTTCTACGGATGGATTCACTCCAACGTCGGCACGCTCGTCGAGGCCCGGGCGGGCAAAGGCAAGCTGCTGATTTGCACGTTCTCTCTGGGGACGACTTACGGTTCAGACCCCTACGCCACCTACCTGCTCGATGCGCTGGTCCAATACATCGTCTCCGGCCCAACGCCGACCCTGGAAATCCCGCTCAGCGTGCCGTGAACTGGACGGCTGTAAACGGCGGCACTGGTGCCGGCGTTGCCGCGCGCGCCCGATGCGGCAGCCGGAGCCGTAAACGCCTGAGGTGTGTTGCGAGCGATATCTCACCCGTGGAGTTGCCGGCGACGGCCGAGCAGAGCCAGCGCGAAGAGAGCAACGGTTGCGGCGAGGTAGAAGCGCAGCGTTGCCGGGGAGAGGGACTGCGCAGAAGCAAGCATGAAATCCAGTTTCCGGTCGTGGTGGATCGGACCGATATACCACCAGATGACATAGACGGCCTCAAACAACTTGCCGGTGCCGCTCCAGACTCCCAGGGCAATGGCCAGGGTGGGAATGAACGTCGCAGCGATCGCGAATCCGACCAGCCCCATCCAGTCCTGAGCAATGAGCATGCGCAACGCGGCCCCGGCGCCCATCAGCAAGGCGACCGCGACGCCCGCCAGCCAGGCCGCGGGGAATTGTCTGCGCAGTGGGTGCGCTGCGGAGAAGATGAATTCGCCGGTTTGTTGGCGCGCTTCGCGCGTGCCCATCGCCGACCAGAGGAGAGCCGGCCAGATCCACAACCAGGGAAGCATTCCGCGCGCCTTCTCGGCTGGCACCGCCACGCTCGAGATCAACAACCCTGCGGCAACCAGGTACCACCACCAGCGCTGGGATTTGAACATCAGACGCAATTCCGCAGCCAGCACCGGCGCGGAGCGGAACTTGACTGCGGCGGCGTTCAGGGGTGTCAGGTGGGCAAACGGTTTGGGTGTCGTACCTCCGTTCGCGGCGCCGTGGGGTTGGGCTGTGAGCGCTGCCGCTTTGCGCCGCCGCCACCAATTGCGAAGCCGCTCGGAAGCGCCAGCGCGACCAGGGGAGGACCGTCGGGCAGGGTCAAAGCGATCGAAGAGTGCTGCCGCGAGTAGTACCAGGGTGAGGGCGACAGCCAACCAGTAGAGTCGCATCGAGGCCATGTTTAATTGCCAGTCGAAGCCTGGCCAGAGAAACCTCTCGGTGAGTGGTACGCCGCTGTTTCCGATAGACAATCCGCCCGCGTAGGCCGTGGCGTGGGCGTAAAGCCAGGTCTCCAAACGGACTTCGAGCCATTCGATTCCCGTGAAATCGAAGAAGGCGTGATGCGTCTCGAGCCCGAAGACCATCATGAAAATGAAGAGAATGAAGTACACGATGTTGCCGAAGCCGCCGCGCAGCCACGGGATGACCTCGAAGAGCACGGCCAGCGCCGCGACGTACGCCAGCGTCGGCAGGGCAAGGAACACGAAGGGGGCCAGGAGCGCCCAGGGATGCAAGGTCAAGTCTTCTCCCGCCCAGATTTGCCCCAGTGCCGCAAATACTGCGAGCAGGGCGGCGATGACCGCCAGGACGGCAAAATTGCTCAGCGCTTTGCCTAGCACGTAGTCGAGTTTGCTCAAGGGCGTCGCGGCCAGAATCTGACCGACACGCGTCTGAAGATCGCGGTCCACGGTGTTCTTGACCACGTAAAAGCCCACCAGGGAAACGAAAACCGCGACCGTCATGGCCATCTGCAAGCCCACCCAGGCGGAGTTGTACACGCCGCGGAATTTTCCGAGGCTCAAGGTCATGTCGCCCGCAATCACCGTGTAGGCGAGGTAGACCGTCGCGATCAGGGTGACGAGAAAACTGTAACGGCGGATCCGCTCCAGGAAATCCGCGCGCGCGAGATGATAGAGGACGCGAACCGTTCTCATACGCTCGCCATCTCGTGGTGGCTGGAAATGCAGTGGAGGTAGGCATCCTCCAGCGTAGCGGGCACAGGCCCCGCATTTCGATCGGGCGCTTCATCATCAATGATCCGCACGTGAATGCCGTCAGCGCGCCGGGTGGCGGAGCTGATCAGGAAGCACTCCTTCACGCTGGGAAGTTGCGAGCTCGGGATCACCCATTCCCAGACCTTTCCCTCCACAGAGCTGAGCAGCGTCTCGGGTGGGGTGTGCCGAACGAGTCTGCCGCTCGAAATCACCGCGATCTCCGTCGCCACCGCCTCCACGTCGGAGACGATGTGGGTGGAGAGAATGACGATCCGCTGGCCGGAGAGCTCCGAGAGCAGGTTGCGGAAGCGCACCCGCTCTTCCGGGTCGAGCCCGGCGGTGGGCTCGTCGACGATCAGCAACTTCGGGTCATTGAGCAGGGCCTGGGCGATGCCGATGCGTTGCTTCATACCCCCCGAGT
>JAIQGB010000284.1 GCA_020072905.1 Terriglobia bacterium
GTTTCAGGCTGGCCAAGGTCGGATGGACAATGGGAATCGCCTGGTCTTCGCGGAGCGGAAAAGTCTCGAGGGGGCTGAGTGAGTACTCAAAGGGGTGGTGAATCACCACCTCGGACCGCCACGACCAGACGGTCGGGGAATCCTTTTCCTGGAAGCTGGCGACGAGTTCCACCGGCTGGCCATTGGCCGCGTCACGGGGGATTTCCACCGGGAAACTGAGCTCGCGGGATGACCGCGGTGGGATATGGATCGTGAGCGGCGGATTGTCCTGCCGATAGAGGCCACCCGCAACGAAGTCCAGGTTTCCTTCGAGGGGCGTGATCCGGGGATTCTCCACGCGCATCCGGACGGCGCGCGTTTCCCCGGCGATCCACGGCGTGCGCGGATCGATCACAACGCGCGGACCCTCGCGCGGATAGGTCAGCTCGACGGTGCGCAGGAAGTGCGGCGCTTCGCCCTTGGGAATCCTCACGACGTAGAGCCCGCGCTGCGCGTCTTCCTGACCCACCGCGTCGGCTCCGTCGATCCGGGCCGATGGCGGCCGCGCGGCGAGGCGGAGCGCGACTTCGCCGTCCGCGGGCGCCGTGAACTCCAGCCGCAGCGTCGCGCCATTGTAACTCACGCCCGACAACTCCGCCGTGGCGTAATAGACTTCGTCCTCCGGTTCGAGACCCGGAGCCATCACCGCGCAGGCCGCGCGGAGCGGAACGCGTACCGGCAGGAGCAGCGACTCACGCGGCGGCAGGGTCAGTCGCGGCAGCCGAAGCGTCCCCCCGCCTGGGGCCGCAGCGCTCGCGCGCGGATCGGTGAGGACAATTTCTGCCGAGCGCGCTTCTGCGACCTCGAAGTTGGTAACGCCGACAAAACCGAAACGTTTGTGCTCCAGATCCTCGCGCGCATCCGCCACGAGCTCGGTGACGTAGAGGCCCAGGTCGCGCGCTTTCGTCGTCTCCATCTCCGGGTAGACGTGGCGGGCGGCCTCCGCCTCCTTCATCAGCTCCTGGAGCGCCGGCCGAGCCGCCTTCTGAACCTCCTCGGGAAAATCGCGCGCGCCCGCTGTGCCGCCTGTGTCGAACGAGAGCAGTGTTCCCGGCGGCGCCGACCAGCGGGAGAAATCGGCGCCGAAATAGAGCACCCGGCCGCGCCCTTGACGGAAGCTCGCACCGATCACCCCGCCCCGCGCGTCGCGCGCAAAAACCTTCACCGTGACGGGGGGCTTCTTGGGGAGCGTCAGAACGCCACGGAAGCCGAGGGCGTAAGCCGTCGCCCCGTCCGCGAATTGCAGCTTGCTGTCGCGACCCTGCACGCGCGCCTCGCCGAGCGGCGAGAAGAGGTCGTCAAAGATTTTTCCCTTCGGGAGCGAGGGAAACACGATCAGCGTCCCGCCCCGCGAGACGTAATCGGCAATCGTCTTCTGGGCCCTCTCCGAATAGTGCTCGAGGTGCGGAAAGCGCTTCTCCTCCTCTTTGCTGCCCACCAAGTTGGGAAGCAGGAGGACCGAATAGCGCAGGAAGTTGTCCGCAGGAGCGTAATCGGGATCCACCAGTTCGAGATTGTAGTGGTCGTACACGCCGGACCAGAGGACGCGGCCGGCAAGATCGGCGACAGAGTTGGCTTCCGCCGGTGTCAGGTCGGCCTGCGGAAACGTGCCCAGGGGATAGACCAAGCCGGCGTCCGCGGCAAGATGCGTGGCGCCCAGCAGCGGCCCCATCCCGGCAATCAGCCTCCCGTTGCGGCGCACGTAAACCGCCCTGCCGGTTTCCCGGCCCCTATAATTGACCGCGGCCTCCCAGCCATAGAAGTAGTTTCCCCACTGCGCTTCGTAGCCCGCCGGATACAGCGTGTCGTTTACCGGGTAGTAGTTGAGCCCTTTGAGGCCATTCTGGAACATCACCCGCGACGCCATCAGGGTGTTCGAGGGGTCCGCGGGCCGCGCGTAAGTGTCCTTCTCATCGAGCAGCCACCCGGCCTGGAATTCGATGATGCGGGGCACGAAGAGCGGCTCCATCTTCAGGATCTCGACAAGGAACTTGTTCTTCGCCGCCTCATAGACGGTCGAATAGCCGCCCTCGCCGGACATCTGGTAATCCTGCCCCGTGTTCCAGAAGGGCTCCGGAAGCGCCGTGTTGGCCTCCGCGTTCACGCGCATGTCGGCGCCGTTCAGGTAGTAGGGGAGGCGGGAGTCGTGCGTGGCCTCCTGGGCGTATTTGCGCAGCAGGTCCATGTACTTCCAGAATTCCGGACCGTTGTAATTCTCGCGGCCGATGGCCTGGTCGTCGTCGATCTGGATGTTGAGGAGCGGGCCACCCTTGTCGGCGAGCAACGGATTCACCAGGCTCAGAACGTGGCGATACCAGTCCCGCGTGGAATGGAGGTGGGTCTCGTTGTCCAGCCATGCTTTGGCCGCCTCCTCGGATTTGTCGTACTGCAAAGCCGAGAGGCGCGGATAGCGGCCCTCCAGGATCGCCTGCTCGGACATGTGATACTCCGGCCGCCGCAGCAGCCAGTCCGGATAGCCTCCGTTCCGCCACTCGCTGCAGAAGAACGGCCCCGGCCTGAAGGTGAGCTTGAATCCCATAATGTCGATGAGGCGTAACAGGTATTTCAGGTCGCGCCGCGGGCTGGTGTGGCCGTCAAAATCCAGGACATCTTCCTCGGGCTGCTGCCAGTTCCAGATGGAATAAAGGTCGATGGTGTTGATGCCCATCGACTTCAGCCGCACCAATTCCTCCGCCCAGCGGTCGCGCGGAATACGCTGGTAGAAGAACGCCGAGGCGTGCTCGAAAAACGGCTTGCCGTCCACCCGGTATTCCGGATAGGTGTTGACGACCACGCACTGGTTGTTGGCCGCCCCCACCACCGGCTGCACGCGGTCGCGCGCCATCGCGCCGGAACCAAGAACGAGCACCCCGAGGCTGGCGGAGAGAAAAACTTCACGGAATGCGAGTCTCATGGAGGAAGGCACCTCGTTGCGAGCATGGCGCGGGTTGGACCCGGGGCTCTCTATCCTAACGCCAAGCGGGAGTGAATGCCACGCCAGCGGGGAACCCACCCCTCCCGGGTGATGGGAATTGCCCGCCGACGGCCCGAGAAATGTTAGAATCCTCCCCCGGAGACCGGGTAAGCAAAACGGTGCCCGCCGCGGCTCGATGCCTATGACCCACCTGATGGAAGAAATCTATCAGCAGCCCGCCGCTCTGTCCGGGTTGCGCAAGTACTACACGAGCCCGGGGGCGATCCCCACCAAGGCGCTGCGCAGGCTGGTCTCCGCTTGGCCGCCCACGGTGGTTTTCACGGGCATGGGTTCGTCACTCTTCGCCGCGTATCCGGCGCAAGTTTTTCTCTCTTCGCTGGGAATTCGCTCCCTCGTTTGGGAGACCGCCGAGCTGCTGCACTTCCACCAGAAGTGCCTCGGGCCGGACACGCTGCTGGTGGCGGTTTCGCAATCGGGCGAGACGGTGGAGATTCTGCGCCTGCTCGAAGCCTTGCCTGCCCAGGCGAAGGTGGTGGCGTTGGCCAACGTCGAAAACAGCACGCTGGCGCGCCGCGGGAGCCTGCTGCTGCCCATGATGGCCGGCCGCCAAACGACGGTCAGTACCAAAACCTACACCTGTGCCGTGGCGGTGCTGATGTACCTGGCCTATGCCCTGGCGGGTAAGCCGCCGCACGGATTGACGCAAGCGCTCATGGAAGCAATCGAGGAAATCGAGAAGCTGCTCGATCGGGCGGAAGTACTCATCCCCCCGGCGGCGGAATTCTTCGGCCAACCCCCATACGTCGCGCTCCTCGCCCGAGGCGCGGACCTCGCCTCGGCTTACCAGGGCGCGCTGATGTTCAAAGAAGTCATGCGCCTCGGCGCCGAGCCCCTCAGCGCCGGGCAGTTCCGCCACGGCCCGGTCGAAATCATCAACTCCGCCCACCGCTACATCATCTTTGCCCGGCAGGGGAAGACCGCAAAACTCCTCCTCAAGCTCGCCAACGACATCCGCACCAACGGCGGCCGCGTGCTGTTGATCGGCGATCAGCCTTTTGAAGACACCACCAACGTTCGCCTGGTGCGCTTCGAACCCGTGCCGCTGGGCCTCGGGACGCTCGTGGACAGCATCTACATCCAGCTTCTCGTCCACGAACTCGCCTTGCGCGCCGGACTCGAGCCAGGCCGATTCTGGCTCGCCACGGACGTCACGCGCGAAGAGTAGCTCCCTCACTTCTGGCCCGCGCGGTCTTGGGTGGCTGCTGCTCCCGGGGCCTCATCTCAGACTTGCAGAAGGAGAATTCCGATGAACGCGCGCCGATACTCCATTTTCAGCGCTAAGGTCGTTGCTGCTCACGTCACAACCTACTTTGTGGCAGGAGCGATCTTCTATCAGTTCCTCACCAAGGACTTCTACACCGGCCCGAATCCCATCTTTGCCACGTTTATGCGCACGGAGGCCGAGCCCGACCTCTGGGCACACGTCATGACATGGTTCCTCCCGGCTCAAATTCTGCGCGGAGTGCTCATGGCCGCGGTCCTCTATCCGCTCTTCGACACGCTGAAAACCTGGTCCTTCGGCAGGCGATTCCTCTGGATCGCGAGTGTGTACCTTGTGTTTGCCTTCTGGTCTGCCGCCGGCGCCGCGCCCGGCACCATCGAGGGGATGGTCTACATGCGCCCGCCTATCACCGGCCTCGTCCACCTGAAGGTGCAGCCCGAGATCATCTTTCAGGGACTCGGCCTGGCCGCGCTCATTGCCGGCGCGATGATCGAATCCCCCCGCAAAATCGCGGCTGCGTAACAGGAAGGTATTCTCCAAGTGAGTTGCTTCTACTTGAAGGGTTTGCTGGCGAGGATCTTCCCGCCCTCCTCGACGGTGTAGGTGGCATTGGCTTTGAGATTGCGGAGGGTATCCTTCTGGCCGCTCGGCCAGGTGATTTCCACGCTGTCCGCCTGCGAGGCTTTTCCCAAACCAAAGGTGAGGGTCAGTTCGCTTTGCGAGCAATAACTCGAGCCGGAGCGGACCATCTGCCAATTCGACCCGTTGACCTTCACCACCGCGCCGATCCCGTCGCGGTTCGAGCGCGTGCCAACGGTCTTGATGCGGATGGCGTTATTTGACGTGCCGGCGGCGTTCCGATAAAGGTAGGCGGGCCCGCCGTTGGTGGTGAGCAGGATATCGAGCCGGCCGTCGTTATCGATGTCGGCGTAAGCGGCGCCGCGCGCCACCATCTTGCGGGTAAAACCGAGTTGCTTGCCGACTTCCTGAAAGCGGCTCCCGCCCTGGTTATGGAAAATCAGCGGCGTTTGGGTGTAAGTGACTTGCGGCTGGATGCGGGCGATGTCGGGCTCGATGTGGCCGTTGGCGACGAAGAGGTCTTCGAGGCCGTCGAGGTCGTAGTCGAAGAAGAAGAGACCAAAGCTCAGAGAGAGCAGGCTGGCTCGGCCGATGCTCGACGACGGCGCGACGTCAATGAAAAAGCGGTTCCCCTCGTTGTGATACAGACCGATCATCTGATTCGAAAAGTTGCCGATGGCGAGCGACGGGTACCCGGAGTGGTCGAAATCGCCCTGGTCGATGCCCATGGCGCCGCGCGCGATGCCGTCTTCGCTGAAGGCGATGCCCGCCTGCACGGCCTGTTCGGTGAAAGTGCCGTTGTGGTTGTTGCGGTAGAGCTTGTTGCGTTCCGTGTCGTTGGCGACGGCCAGATCCGGCCAGCCGTCTTGGTCGTAGTCAATGATGGCGACGCCTAGCGACTTGCTCGTTGGATCGTAGATGCCGGATTTCTGGGTCACATCCTCGAACCGGCCATCGCCGAGATTATAATACAGTCGGCAAGTGTCACCCTTATAGGATTCCGGGGTGCAATAGGATTTGTTGCGCCCGTCGAGCGTGCAGTAGAGATCGTCCTTCTCTGACCACTTCACGTAGTTGGTGACGAAGAGGTCGAGCCTGCCGTCCTTGTCGTAATCCACCCAGGCGGCGCTCGCCCCGTAGCCCGCATTGTTGACGCCGGAGGTCTTGGTCACATC
>JAIQGB010000285.1 GCA_020072905.1 Terriglobia bacterium
GGTCTTACCGATCCGGCCTCTTTCTTTCTGTGAACAACGCGGCCATGGTCGGTTTGTAGATGCGCTTTTGACATGCGTTTTCGTCTCTACCTTTTGATCCCACTACTTAGACAGCTCTTGGTAATGCTTTTTGATGCTCTTTTTGATACCACAGCTTGAATCGAGGAAATGATGCCTCTTTCTGACTATCCTTTTCAGCATGATTCCCGGTCTCTCAAAGGTCGGAACTGTTCCGACCTTGTTCCGACCTTTTCAGGCTCGCGAGTTTTATAACCCCTTTGTTTTCAGTCCGCCCATTTTTCAGTTCCGACCTTCCTGCCATTTATTGTTTTCTGTCCCTTTTTACCCCACCTTCTAAGTCCCTGATTTTCAGTCCCTTCCAATCACCTCCAACTCCCTCCAAGTTCCTCCCCCCTGCCATTTACTCCCAAAACCCAGACTTAGTCAGACCCCGTGCCGGATTTCCGGTTTCCATCCGCGGCCAAATCAGTTATAAGTTTCGACCTGTACAGAGGCCTGGAGAGTCAGGGAGCGGCGCTTGGAGAATGCTTTCGACAAGACTGTTTCGGCAGAGGCACGCGTCCCGCCGTCAGCCCCGCTGGGCACCCGAATCCTGCGCATTCTTCCCGTTCTTTTCTTCCTCTCGGGCGCGTCGAGCCTGGTCTTTGAGATGATCTTCACCCGCCTGCTCACCTACACTTTCGGCAACACCGCCCATGCGACGAGCACCGTGCTTGCAGCCTTCCTGGGCGGCTTGGCGCTCGGCGCATTCCTCTTCGGGCGATGGGTCGATCGCCGCGCACCGTCGCTTTGGATTTACGGCACGCTGGAATTGCTGGTGGGCGTCTACTGCCTCTTCATCCCCAGCCTCTTTGCGCTCCTCACGCAGGCTTATGTGACCCTTTACCACCGCTTCCATCTTGGCCCGGCCACGCTGACGGCCACGCGATTCTTGCTGGCGGCGGTCGTCATCCTGATACCGACCATCTTGATGGGTGGCACGCTGCCGGCGCTGGCGCGTGTGGTTTCCGTAGGACGCCGCGACTTTGAATCAGATGTCAGCCGGCTTTATGCGTGGAACACGCTGGGCGCCGCGCTGGGCACGCTGATCTCCACTTACGCTCTGATGCCTTACCTCGGTGTGCGCGGCACGATAGGTCTGGCATGCGCGACGAACCTCCTCATATTCACCGCCGCCACGATCCTGTCTACACGGCGCCCGCCAGTTCCCCTCGTGCGACAGGACGCCTCGCCAGAGCCCGCAGTTGACCAACCCCCTGCTCCACGCCTGATTACGGTGGTTCTGCTGCTGGGTGCGTTGTTCACGGGTGCCGTCGCGCTCGCCTACGAAGTGATCTGGACGCACGTCTTGGCCTTTCTCATCGGCAACACCGTCTACGCCTTCGGGGTGATGCTCTTCAGTTTCTTGTGCGGGCTGGGCATCGGCGCCCAAGTGGTGTCGCGCCGCCTGCGCCGGCCGGAGTCGTGGGCGGGGGCACTCGCGGCTTCGCAACTGCTGCTGGCGCTCGCCGTTCTCTTGACCCTTCCCCTCTGGAATCGCATCCCCGACGTTTTTGCCCAGGGGCTCACGAAGGCCTTTGAGTTCAATTTCCTGAGTGTGGGTTTCCTCCTGCTTGCCCGCATGATCTGGGTCGGGGTGAAGATTCGTCGCCGGATGCGCGAGTCGGGATTCCCCCGAGCCGCGGCCGTGGAAATCGTCACGGAGGCGGCCTTGTTGATCGGCCTGATGACGGCAAACACCGATCTCCTCTGGAAGTACGAGACGACGTATTTCGTCACGGCGGAACTGTTGCGCTTCTTCTGTGCGTTTTACCTGCTGATTGTCCCGGCGGTTTTGCTGGGCCTGAGCTTTCCGCTGTTGCTGAATCTCACCAGTCACGGTGCCCGGGGAGTGGGCGGGAGCGTCGGAGGGGTTTACGCGTCGAACACCGTGGGCGCGATCCTGGGCGCGGTGCTGACCGGATTCGTGCTGTTGCCGCGTTGGGGATCGCTCGACAGCCTGAAGGTGTCGGCCTCGCTGAACCTCCTGCTCGGGTTCGCCTTCGCCGCCGTGCTGCTGAAGATGACCTCAGCGCGGAAGGTCGTGCTCGCCGGAGCGACGGTGGCCGTGGCGATGGCCGCCTGGACCGCAATGGGGAACTGGGACGCTCGCCGCATGTCGCGCGGCTCGTATGTGTATTTCGACCAGGGCTGGCCGATCGACCGGGTTCTCTATCATGCCGAAGATGTCGAGGGCGGCCTGACCTCGGTGGTCGAGATCGGGCCGACACGAGTCCTGCTCTCCAACGGAAAATTTCAAGGCAACAACTCCGGGGAAGTCGGCGCGCAGGTCCGCTTCGCGCTGATCCCCATTCTCTTCACGAAAGAGTTTGACCGGGCGCTGGTCATCGGCCTGGGAACGGGAAGCACTCTACGCACGGTGGCGCGATTCCCGTTCCGTCAGCTCGACACGGTGGAGATCGCTCCGCACATCGTCGAGGCCGCACGGTTGTGGTTCGAGGATGTCAATGGCCGGATCTTCGACCGCGACCCGCGCGTGCACCTGACGATTGCCGACGGCCGCAACTTCCTGTTGCTCTCCCGCCAGCACTACGACCTGATCACCATCGAGATCAGCTCGATCTGGATCAGTGGGGAAGCAGACCTCTACAACAAGGAGTTCTACGAACTTTGCCGCGCCCACCTGAAGGAGCGCGGAGTATTGCAGCAGTGGGTGCAGATTCATCACATGCGGACGGAAGACTTTCTCGTAATTCTCAACACCGCGGCCCACGTCTTTCCCCACGTCGCATTTTTTCTCGGGCCGGAGCAGGGCGTGCTGTTGGCTTCAACAGCGCCGCTGGAGTGCGATTACCGCCAGCTCGAAAGCTACGACCGCGAGCCGAAGGTACGGGAGGAGCTCACCGCCCTTAATATCCCCAGCACCTTCGGCCTGCTGGGTGAAATGATGCTGTATGGCGACTCGATGCGCCAGGCTCTCGCCCAACTGCCGCGCTTCTCGGGGCGGCCGGCGGACTTTGTGTCCACGGACTTCCGCCCCTACCTCGAGTACCAGACGCCCAAGGGGAACTCTCTGCCGCAGACAACTGTCTACGACAACCTCAACCTCATGCTCAGCCTGCGTCCGGCGGACCCGCTGCCGCCGGATTTCCCTATCATCAACGTGCCCTCGGAGGACGAGAGGAATCTGATCCGCGGATACGCTGCCACCCACCGGGGCGACTTGGGCGCCGCCGTCGAGTACTTCCGCCGCGTGAAAGGCGCAGCGCTGCCCCGCGCCCAGCGGGAAATCGGCTTGATTGAATCCGGAGCCCACCATCTCGGGCGCCGCGATTAGTCGAGCGCGATGAGACACCCTTGCCCGGAGGGTTTGAGAACTCGGAATATTGCTCAAATGGTTAATCTGAACCGTACACCTTCTTGACACACAGACCACTTCGCAATAGCTTGCACGGCATGAGAACCTCCAGGCCGACTCCGCCGGGCTCGGCGGGCGCGTACACGGTCAAGGCCCTGGTCAAGGCGCTCCGCATCCTGGAGTGCCTGGCGGAAGACGAGCAGACGACCTTCACGCTCACCGAGCTCAGCCGCCGTTTGCACCTCCACGTCAGCACGGTCCACCGCCTGATGGTGAACCTGCTGCGTCAAGGCTTTGTCGAGTTGGACCCCGCCACGGGCGGCTATCAATTGGGCTTCCGCGTGTTGCGCATGGGATTGCGGGTGCTGGACCGGCTGGACTATCGGCGCGTGGCGCACCCACTCTTGCGCGAGCTGAACCTGCAGACTCAGGAAACCGTGCATCTGGCGATTCTTCAGGGCGACCGCGCGATCTCCATCGAGAAATTCGGTAGCCCGCAGCCTGTCGGCCTCGACCCGCGGCTGGGCGGGCAAATGCCTCTGTACTGTACGGGGGTGGGTAAGGTGCTCCTGGCCTTCCAGAGGGACGAGGCGCTCGCCGAGATGCTTCGCAGCCTGCCGTTGGATCGCCGCACCCAGCACACCATCACCGCGCTGCCGCAGCTCAAGAAGGAGCTCAGCAAGATTCGCGAGCAGGGCTACGCTTTCGATCAGGAAGAGGCGGTGGTGGGCCTGCGTTGCGTGGCCGCACCCCTGCTGGATCATCTCGGCCGCGTCGTTGCGGCGTTCAGCGTCGCGGGGCCCTCGACGCGCTTGACGGATGCGCGCATTGAGGAGCTCACCGGCCTCGTCCGAGAGACCAGCCGCGAGATCTCTCATCGTCTCGGCTACAGCCTACCGGCCAGCTCGCCGACCCAGGCCAAGGTGGACTGACCTTCTTTCCAGCCTTCTCGGTCGAAAGGGGATCGTAAACCGGAGAGGGCGCCTCATGGTGTGGCCGTTGGGGCGCGGAGAAGTCATCCCTGGTGAGATCACGTGCGCACAAGAGAGGCCGTCTGCGCCAATCGGCCGCTGCGGCTACTTCAAGTCCTGCTCGGAGTTCGAGGAGGCTCTCCCCTCCAAGGAACCGCGCCGAGGAGCATGCATGGACTAATTGAGTTTCGCTTTGGGCTGAGGGTTGTTCTTCAACTCATTGATAACAGGGAATTTTTTAGCTTTGTGCAGTTTTACACAGCGCCTTTGTTTTCAACAACATCCTAGCTTTGGGCCTGAACGCGTTCCTAAGCTATTCACAAATAAGAGCTTGTTAGCCTTGCGCCGTTTTTTGTAAGCAATTGATTATAAACAACTTACTAGATTTTGCCGCTGCCAAAAAGCTGCAATCCTCTCATTCCTCGGCACTTCTTAGCTTTGGCCCGCGCCCTATATAAGGGGCTCGGCCCAGCCCGAAGAGCGCCAAGCCGCCGCCGCCCGGCCCGCGGGCCGGGCAATAGTAGGCTAGCATACTTGTCCGTGAAAGTCAAGCGCGCGGAGCGGTCGTGGTCCTGGCCCTTCTTTACTGCCTCGCTCCAAAAGCCCACGGCACAAGAGCGGCGTCCTGGCTTGCATAAGCTCATTCAGCAAGCACCGACTGGCATGATCGACCCTCCGCAACCCGTGCAGGCAGGTGGCAAGACGTTCTACTACTACGGTCCGGGCGGCGGAGTGTGCTATGCGGACCGGTATTTCTTCAACTTGCGGGGCAAGACTCTCACAGTGGATTTCGCCGGACCCTGCACCAACGACAAGACGCCGACTGAGGAGACCAAGGCGCTTGAGCCGGTAGTCCTCGCCAGTTTGCGGGTCTTCTAGCTGATTAAACGTCGCCGGCTGGCGCAAACCCTGGCCTTTGACGGTCTGCGATTTCCGGGAGGGACTCACGGGTCGGGCGTGCCTCGCGCGCGCAGAGCGGGTCACACCTACTCGTCCTTGATCGCGGCCCTGACCATGGCCTGGATGGAGGGAGGGATGCTCGCGGCGTGGATGCCGTGGTCTTGCTCGGCGTGCTGGGCGGCGAGCTGGAGCACCTCTTCTTCTGTCTCGGCGCGAATCTCTTTCGTGCAGTTCATCCCCAGGTCCTTGCAGCGCAGCACCTTCGCCATCGAAACCTCCCGGCCTTTTGCGGAATGCCGGCATTCTACCATCAGGATCAGTTTCGTTGCTGATCTTCTCCACAGGCGAGTAGTTGACTCTGGCGCTCCGGCGAGTATGATACCCGCCTATGCCCGAGGAAGGAATCCAGCGGCGCCGGCATCCTCGCTATCCTAGTGATCTTGCCGTCACCGTCTATTTGGACTCGGGCGTGGTTCCAACCCGTATCCCGCAGATCAGCCGGGGTGGGTGCTTGATTTTTCCGCCGCTGCCTGCGCACCAGTCCCCGGAGATCATGCTCTCTTTCGGCTTGGAAGACGGCTTGCCGCCCGTCAACTGCAAGGGAGAGATCGTCTATACCATCAACGCCCGCGGCTCGGCCCCGGTCCAGGCGCTGGTCGGCGGCGCGGTCGAGTTCGGCGCTTTCAGCGGGTCGTCGGCCGTCGCCGCCAATCTCGCCGGGGCCGATCTCGTTTTCATCGCGGCCAGCTCACCATCCTGGGAATCATTATCGGCGTGGGCGCGGTCATCTGCACCGTCGCTATCGGCGAAGGGGCTTCCCGGCAGGTTCAGGAGCAAATCAGCAACCTGGGGGACAATCTGCTCTCCATATCCGCCGGCAGCGTCGACCGGGGCGGCGTGCACATGGGCAGCGCCGCCACCAAGACGCTCACCGTCGAAGACGCCCGGGCGATTCAGGAACAGATCCCGCTCGTCAAAATGGTTTCTCCCAGCGTCGGCACATCGAGCCAGGTCATCTATGGCAACCAGAACTGGTTCACGCAGATTCGCGGCGTCTCGCCCGAGTATCTGACCATCCGGCATTGGCCGCTTGCGGAGGGCAGCGTCTTTTCCACCCGCGATGTGGACGCAGGGGCGAACGTGTGCATCTTGGGAGAGACCGTGGTTGAGAACCTTTTCGGCGATGAAGACCCGGTGGGCAAGACCGTGCGCATCGGGAATCTTCCTTTCGTCGTGATCGGAGTGCTTTCCCCGAAGGGGCAATCCCCCTTCGGCCAGGATGAAGACGACGCCGTCGTCATGCCCTTCACCACCGTGCAGCGGAAGCTGGCGGGAATTAACTGGCTCCAGGGCATCCAGTGCTCGGCGGTTTCGCCGGACGCCATCGCGCCCGCCCAGGCGCAAATCGCCGGCCTGCTCCGGCAACGGCACCGCCTGCGGGCGAGCGAGGACGACGATTTCATCATTCGCAGCGCCAACGCCCTCGCCGAAACTCAGGCGCAGTCAGGGCGCGTCATGACCATGCTGCTGGCCAGCATCGCTTCGGTCTCGCTGCTGGTGGGCGGCATCGGCATCATGAACATCATGCTGGTGTCGGTGACGGAGCGCACGCGTGAAATCGGCCTGCGCATCGCCGTGGGCGCCTCGGAAGAGGACGTGCAACTGCAATTCCTCAGCGAAGCGCTGGTCTTGAGCCTGGCGGGAGGCGCGGCGGGTGTGGTGCTGGGCGTGATTGGCTCGCAAGGCCTGTCGAACATGCTGCGCTGGCCGACCAGCGTCCCGCTGGAATCGATCGTCATCGCCGTGCTGTTTTCCGCCGCCGTGGGCGTCTTCTTCGGCTACTATCCCGCCCGCAAAGCCGCCCACCTCGACCCCATCGAAGCCCTGCGGTTCGAGTAAAGCCCCGCGAAGTGACCCTGGATGCCTCGCGCCAGTGGGGGTGCGCTCCCGGGATCGCTCATGCGCACCGGCCGGAAAAGGGGGCTGACGCAGACCTCCGATTCGTGGGGTCTGCGGTTTCCCAGAGGGACTGATGGAGGCCCTCGTCGGTTCAGGGAGCTTGGCTACGCTCAAAACAAGTCGCTGCGCGAGATCGCAGACCGTAAGGAGCGACGGTCTGCGCCAGTCGGCCTCACCAATTGATCAGAATATAACCGGGTTTGCCAGGCTGGGAGACTGGGATGCTGCCACTACACCCAGCACTCCCTCCGTCTGCTATTTCTGAACTCACCCCACCGATTCCGCCGTTAGGCGCGAGGTTGCTGGCGTATCCGTGGGCGGGCATACTGAAATACGCACTCGGCGACTCGCCCGCGAACCCTGGATGGCTGATCATGGCGTTCGGGTCAGATTGGCCCCCTGCCCCTCCTGTGTTAGACTGGCCGCCTTGTCCCCCTCCGGCCAACGCGAGGACTTCAGAGGATGGGTCCAGGATTTCGGTAGTGCCACCATTGCCCCCGCTTGGTACCCCTCCTGCTCCGACGACTACGCTGTACATTGCCCCCGGCACCACTGTGATTACGGTACGGGTGTACGCACCTCCGCCGCCGGTCGCCCCCCCTGAGGGCGTGGTGTCACAGCCGGACGGCGGGCTCCCGGCGCCGCCTCCTCCCCACATCTCCACCATCGGGTGCGTTATCCCGGGGGCCACGGTGAGAGTTCCGTCTGCAAAGAACTCCTTAACCCCATTGACGCCCAGGGGAGCCGGGTTGCCTGCCATATCTTGATAATTTGCAGCTTTGACCGTGGGAGCGGTGACCGACCCGCTGGTGGTTAGGCTCCCGGTGACGGTCTGGTCGCCCGTAAAGCTATTCGCACCCACGGTGGCGTAGGCGCCAAAGGGCTGGAACGCGCTGGCATGGAACCCATCCAGCAGATCGGCGTTCAGGCTTGGAACCCGCGTGTTCGAGGACACCGCCAGCGGCGCCGTGCCGGTTGGAATCGTCGAGATCAGACGAGTCCCAGTCATTGTGCCGCCGGCCGCGAGGTTGCCGCTCGCGTCCACGCTGAACTTCTCGACGAAGCCGGTGGTGCGGCCGCTCAAGATCTTCCCGCCGCCCAGCGCATCAAAGATCGCTGCCGTGCCCGCCGGCGAACTGTTCACCGCGCGCACCCCGATCGTGCTCCCCGTCACCGCTGTTG
>JAIQGB010000286.1 GCA_020072905.1 Terriglobia bacterium
ACCCAGTTGATGAACGTCGTGGACTTCCTGCGCAAGGTGGTGGGCCGTGTCGGGGTCCACGCCGAAACCCTGGCCGCCCATCAATGCTTCCCCGCTCAATTTGAGGAGAATGCGGCGATATGCCGGGTCGCTCATAGAGCCCGAGTGGTGGCCTCGACCTGCCCTACCGCCGGGAGCCCGGCGGGAGGGTCATGCGGCGGCGGAGACTTCCGCGGCAGGTTTGGACGGACCTTCCCCCACCTTGAAGCGCGCAAACCGTCGCACCGTAATGTTCTCGCCGAACTTGGCGATCTTCGAGTTGATGAGTTCGCGGACCGTTATGCTTCCCGCGAGGTCTTTGATGAAGTGTTGCTCGTAGAGGCAATTATCCTCGTAGAATTTCTCCAGCTTTCCTTCCACGATGCGGTTCAGCACGGCCTCGGGTTTTCCGGAAGCCGCTGCCTGCGTGCGCAGAATCTCGCGCTCACGCTCCAGGATTTCCGGCGAGACATCTTCCTTGCGGATGAAACGCGGGTCCGTGGCACAGACCTGCATCGCCAGGTCGTGAACCAGTTGCTGGAATTCCTCGTTGCGGGCGACGAAGTCGCTCTCGCAGTTGACCTCGACGAGCACGCCGATTTTGCCTCCGGCGTGGATGTAACTCCCGACCACACCCTCGCTGGCCGGTCTCCCGGCCTTCTTGGCGGCGCTCGCTTGGCCGCGCTTGCGCAGGATTGTGAAGGCCTTCTCAAGATCGCCGTCGGCCTCATCGAGCGCCTTCTTGCACTCCATCATGGGCGCGCCGGTCATCTCGCGCAGCTTCTTCACCAACTCCGGGGGAACACTCATTCGGTCCGTTGTCCTCTCGACACGAAAAAGGTAGGCGTGCAGGCCGCGCCGCCTACCCCTCAACTCTCACTCGGATTTTGCCACGCTAACTTGCGTCCGTAGCCGACACGTCCTCGGTGCCGTCTTCTTGACGTCCTCCGGCCTTGACCTCGCCCGGCCTGCGCTTGAGCTTGGGAACCCGCACGCGGCCGTCGAGAGCCTCTTCCGCTTCGATGACGGCAGTCGAGACGCCCTCGCCGCCCTCCTCCGGGAATTCCTGGCTGTAGTCGCCCGCCGCCATGGCCTCTTCCGGCGCCAGGGCGGCAGCCTCGCGGGCCGCTTCCAGCTCTTCCGCAGCGCGTTCCGCGGCCAACTTCTCTTCCTCGAGCTGTTTCTGCAAAGCCGCGTCCTTCCCCTCGAGCACCGCGTCGGCAACGCGTGAGGTGAAGAGGCGAATGGCCCGCAGCGCGTCGTCGTTTCCGGGGATGACGTAATCGACGAGATCGGGGTCGCAGTTGGTATCCACAATCCCCACCACCGGGATGCCCAGCTTGCGAGCCTCCTTAACGGCGATGTCTTCCTTGTTCGAGTCGACCACAAAAAGCGCGTCCGGAAGGCCCGGCATGTCCTTGATGCCCGCCAGGTTCTGATCCAGATGCTTGCGCTCGCGCTCCAAGCGCTGCACTTCCTTCTTGGTCAACAGGTCGTAGCGGCCATCCCGGCTCATTTCTTCCAATTCCTTGAGCCGCTGGATGGATTTCTGGATCGTGGCATTGTTTGTCAGCAGGCCACCCAGCCAGCGATGGTTGACGTAGTACATCCCGCCGCGGGTCGCCTCCTCGGCAATCGCCTCCTGCGCCTGCCGCTTGGTGCCGACGAACAAAACCGTTTTCCCCTGCGCGCCGAGTTCAGCGACGAATTTGGCGGCTTCCTTAAAGAGCTTGAGGGTTTTCTGGAGGTCGATGATGTAGATGCCGTTCCGCTCCCCGTAAATGTACTCCTTCATTTTGGGGTTCCAGCGGCGGGTCTGGTGGCCGAAATGGACTCCAGCCTCCAGGAATTCCTTCATCGTGATGTTCGACAAAAATCCTCCTAAATGCAGTGACCAGTGACGAATGAAAAGTGACGAGCAACCGAGAGTTGGGAGCCGACAGTCAAGAGTTGAGAGCAAGCCATCCAAGACGTCCTGGTCGGCTTAAACTCTCGACTCTTGACTCTCAACTTTCGACTCGTTCCACTCATCACTGTCCTTAACGCTTCGAGAACTGGAACCGCTTGCGCGCACCCTTCTGGCCGTACTTCTTGCGCTCCTTGGCGCGCGGATCGCGCGTCAGGAAACCACCCTGCCGAAGGCGCGGGCGCAATTCGGGGTCGAAGACAATCAGGGCGCGCGCGATGCCCAGCCGCGCGGCGCCCACCTGGCCGTGAATCCCGCCACCGCAGGCGTTGATCAGGACATCGAACTTTCCCGCCTGTTCTGTGGCGGCGAAAGGCTGCTGCACTTCCGAGCGCAGCGCTTCCGAGGGAAAGTACTGGTCAAAGGATCGCCCGTTGACAACAATCTTGCCCTCGCCGGGGCGCAGAATCACCCGTGCCACCGAAGTCTTCCGGCGGCCCGTGGCCCGATATTGAACTTGGTCTGTCACTACGGCTCCTAATCTGAGATTCGCCAGCGCAGGGAAAGCTGGACTATCGATGCAAGGAAAGCGGCTCCGGATTCTGCGCGTGGTGAGGATGATGCGGACCGGCGTAGACCTTCAGCCGGCAAGCCAGGCGATCCCCCAGCCGAGTCTTGGGCAGCATGCCGCGAATCGCGTCACGCACCAAGCGATCCGGCTTGGTGGCCAAATACTGACGGGCGACGATCTCCTTCAACCCTCCCGGGTAGCCGGTAAAATGCCGGTAGACTTTGTCGTCGAGCTTCTTGCCGGTCAGGCGAATCTTCTCCGCATTGATGACAATCACCCCGTCGCGATGATCCTCATGGGGGGTGTAATCCGGGCTGGTCTTCCCCGTCAAAACGTGCGCCGCCTGAGCGGCCAAGCGTCCCAGCACCCATCCCTCCGCGTCGAGGATTCGCCAGCGAATCTTTCCCCGGCGCGCTTTGGCAAAATAGGTCCCCACTCCACTCTCCATTGCATCTAACTGTACGCAAACTTATATCTTCAGCCCACCCATGGTTCTTTGTCAACAGCTTTCCCGCCGCGTGGGCAGGAGAAGCCTCTGATCCCTCACTGCGCCCCCGGGAAGGGTGTGCCATCCCGTCTTTGCCAGCGCCTGCGAGCAGTCTGCTTTGCAGAAAAATACATCGCAATGTGATATAATAGGTCCCGCATGGCACGACAATCTTCCCCCCCATCAGCCAAGCCCTCGGCCCCGCTCACCTGGCGGCTGGCCCGTTTTCGCTACCAGTTGCGCAAATTCCTACGGTTCAGCGAGCGGGTGGCGCGTGCCTGCGGGGTCACTCCCCAGCAGCATCAACTGCTGCTCGGCGTCGCCGGCTTCACGGGACGCGGTTGGGCCACCGTCTCGGACCTCGCGGAGTTTCTCCAACAGCGGCACAACGCGGTTGTGGGACTGGTGAAGAGAGCCGAGTTGCGCGGGCTTGTCCACAAGGGACCCAGTTCCAAGGACCACCGCTTTGTTCGAGTTTTTCCCACATCCCGTGGCGAAAAGACGCTCCGCAAGTTGACTCAACTGCACCGAGCCGAACTCCGCCGGTTTCAAGCCGGCCTTCAGAGTATTTCGGGGAGGTCCTCCCCAACCACCCGTGAATCTCGCGGAGGTGCACGTGCCTGACACGCCTGGTGCAAATCAGGCCCAGAGGACCCCACCCAAGCGGTCAAGCCAGTTTGGAGTTGCCCTCGATCCGAACGTGGTCTGGCTCTCCGTCTGCGCCATGGTGGTGGGATTGATCGGGGGCCTGGTCGCACAGGGATTGCTGGAGCTCATCTATCTGTTCACCAACATTTTCTTCTACGGGACGTGGTCCTTCGCCATCACCTACCCGATCCATCATCGTCTCGGCGTCTGGGTGATCCTGATTCCTCCCCTGGGAGGGCTGCTGGTGGGCAGCATGATTCACTTCTGGGAGCCGACGCTGAAGGGTCACGGCATTCCCGAGGCCATGGAAGCTGTCTTGGTGGGCAAGAGCCGCGTGCGAATGCGCGTCGGCATCCTGAAACCGCTCGCCACTGCATTCGCCATCGGCACGGGCGGCCCCTTCGGGGCAGAAGGGCCAATCATCCAGACGGGCGCGGCATTCGGTTCTATCTTCGGGCAAGTCACCCGCCTCACACCCTACCAACGCCGCGTCTTGTTAGCGGCGGGCGCCGCTGCAGGGATGGCGGCAACTTTTGTGGCTCCATTCGCGGGCATTCTGGTGGCCATCGAGCTTCTTCTGTTTGAATTCCGCGCCCGCTCCTTCATTCCCGTAGCGATCTCCTCGGTTGTAGCCACCGGGGTGGCCGTACATTTTCGCGGCTGGGCGCCCCTGTTCCCCACGCCTGCCTTCGCTTTGACCAGCATGCAGGAACTCTGGCTCTTCGCGCTCATGGGCGTGCTGATGGGCGTGATTGCGATCTGTATGATTCGGGTGCTGTCCTGGCTGGAAGACCTCTTCGACCATTTTCTCCTCAAGCCCGCGGCGATCTGGTCTCCCGTCCTCGGGGCGCTCCTCCTGGGCATCATCGGATACTTCTACCCGCAGGTTTTCGGTACGGGCTACGACACAATCCGTGACATGCTGAACGACCGCCTCTCCGTCAGCAAGCTGTTGGGAGTTTCCATTGCCAAGTTCTGGGCACTGGTGCTGTCGCTCGGCTCCGGGACGACGGGAGGCGTCTTCGCTCCCTCCCTGATCGTGGGTGGGGGCGTTGGGGCCGCCTACGCCATTGCCTGGCACCATTTCTTTCCGCACTTCGTGACTGACCCTGCGCTTTACGCGTTGGTGGCCATGGCGGCGGTCTTCGGAGGCATCGCGCGCGCGCCTTTCACATCCATCGTCTTTCTCTTCGAACTCAGCCGGAATCCCAACGCCCTGCTCCCCCTGGTAGTTGGCGTAGTCGTGGCCGACGGTTTTGTACGTCTCTTCAGCGCCGAGTCCATCATGACCGGCAAGCTCGTCAAGCGCGGGCTCATCGTCCGGCAGGATTACACGGTCCCCGTATTGATGCGCGCACGCATCGAGCAGGTGATGCGCAGGAACTTTTCCCCTATTGCGGCTGATTCGGAGGTCGAGTCCGTAGTTCTTCAAATCGCTCCGGAACTGACCGCCGCCCTTCCAGTGATTGACAAGGATGGCCACTTGGTGGGGATCATCGAGGCCCACGACCTCTTGAAAGGCAACCATAAACCTCTTAAGGTTGGCGAGATCGCGCGACAGGATTACGTCACAGCCCACCTTGGAGACACGGTGGAAGATGTGACGAAACTCATGCTGGCACAAAACGTTGAGAACGTGGTCGTGGTCGAAGAGGGTCCGTCCCCCAAACCCGTCGGCGTGGCCCGCGCCGCCGATATCCTCCGTCTGCGCCGGTGGGTCATCGAAGAAGAAAGTGATGAACTGCCTGCCTCCCCTTCCACCTCCAAACCGCCTCCCTCGCCCCAAGCGAGCTAGGGAAAGGTCGAGCTTCGAACACCGCATTCGGCGTGGAGTGTGCCTGTGGCTGCATCCATGCTGGTGGCCACGCCCGTCTTTTGTCTGCGCTGCCGGCTGGTGTTCTTGCTAGAATAGGGTGAACTAGTGCGGTTCCAACTTGATTCGCCTAAGGAGTATGGCAAGGGTTGGCTGTTGGGTAGGCGGAACGACGGCGCGATGGGTGGGAGAGCAGCGTCCGAAAAGTAGTCCGGGATAGTTGGAACAGCTCTAGCCTCGTGGCAGTAACCCCTATGGTTGATTCGCAATGGAACGTCGATGTGCTCCTCACCGGAAGCTGGCGAGGCGCGACGTCGACGTTGCTTTCGCGGGGACGACACCGCATCGTCGTCGATACCGGCCTGCCCCATGAGGCACATCAACTGGTCGCCGCGCTGAAGACCCGCGGGCTCCGGCCGGACGATGTCGGCGCCGTCATCAACACGCATTTCCACGTCGACCACGTTTTGAACAATTACCTGTTTCCCTCGAGCACGATCTACGTGTCCGAACAGTCGCACGAATGGTGCTGCTCGCTCTATTC
>JAIQGB010000287.1 GCA_020072905.1 Terriglobia bacterium
GCTCGCCGCCGAAGAGGCGCCTGGCCAGCTCCGGCTTGAAACTCCCGAGACCGCTCCGCAACCCGAAACCACGCCGCAACCTCCAGGAAAGATCGTGGTCCAGCCGGCTGTGCCCGTCGAGGAGCAGCAGCGGAATGTCATTGAGGACATTATTTTCCGCGGCAATCGCCGCGTTCCTACCGGCACGTTGCGCGCCCGGGTGTTCTCGCACAAGGGCGACGTGTACGACGAAAACGCTCTCGAGCGTGATTTTATGGCGCTTTGGAATACGGGCTTCCTGGATGATATCCGGTGTGAAGTCACGGACGGCGAGAAGGGGAAGATCGTCACTTTTTATGTGCGCGAGAAAAAACTGGTGCGAAGCATCGACTATAAGGGCCTGAGCACCGTGGCCCAGTCGGACGTGCTCGACGAGTACAAGAAGCGGAAGGTCGGGCTTTCCATCCAATCCCAGTATGATCCGGTCGTCATCAAGCGCGCGCAGGTTGTCCTGCAGGAACTCCTGGCGGGTCACGGCCGGCAGTTCGCCACGGTCCGCGCCCGGACGCGCAACATCCCGCCCAACTCGGTGGCGCTGACATTCATCGTGGTCGAAGGGCCCAAAGTCAAGATCGGCAGGATCAAGTTCGAGGGCGTCAAGGTCTTCTCCTCGGGCCACCTGGTGCGGGCGATGAAGTATTCCCGTCCCGCCGGCGCCCCGCCCTGGTTCTACTGGCTTCACAAGACCTACGATAAGGACAAAATCCTGGCGGATATGGAACTCAATATCCGCACCCTCTATCAGGACAACGGTTATTTTTATGTCGTGCTGAAAGAGCCGGTGACCAAGATGACGGACACGAAGCACCACTGGCCCTTCTTTTTTTACAGCTGGGGCCGGGGCAAGAACGTGGACGTCACCATTCCCGTGGAGGAAGGGAACCAGTACCGCTTGGGGCGATTTGTTATCCGTGGCAACAAGCTCTTCAAGCAGGAGCAACTGGCGCCGGTGCTGCGGCTCAAACCCGGCGACGTCTTCGACCTCGGCAAGGTCCGCAAGAGCATCGAGAACTTTCAGAAGCTTTACGGCGCTTACGGCTACATCAACTTTACGGCCACCCCGGATATCGAACCCGACAACAAGAAGAAGCTTATCAATCTGGCGCTGGATTTTGAGGAGGAGAAACAATACTTCGTGCACCGCATCGAGTTCTCGGGCAACACCAAGACCCGCGACAAAGTCATCCGCCGCGAACTCCTCCTCGATGAGGGCAACATTTTCAGTTCGGAGCTCTGGGACCTGAGCGTCCTGCGCGTCAACCAGCTGGGCTTCTTCGATCAGGTCAAGAAGGAGGACTACGATATCAAGCAGAACAAGAAGGATTCCTCGGTGGATATCCTGGTGAAGGTCAAGGAGAGGGGCCGCAACTCCATCGGGTTCTCCGGCGGGGTGAGCGGCTTGGCGGGCAGCTTTGTGGGCCTCAATTACGCCACCAACAATTTTCTCGGCCTCGGCGAGACGCTGAGCTTGCAGTTCCAGTGGGGCACCTACCAGCGACTCTACTCCTTCGGCTTTACCGAGCCCTATCTCTTCGACCGGGCCATCACGACCGGATTTACGATATTCAAGAGTGATTACCGTTACGACCAGCTTCGCCAAGCGGCCTACTACGCCGGATTAACTCCCAACGCCGTGCAGTCGATCTTTGGGGGCTCAGCTTTCCAGAACTTCCAGCAGAACTCCTCCGGGTTCACGGTCTTTGCCAGTTATCCTCTCCGGCGAAGCTTCGCTCGGGTCGGTCTGACTTACAGCTATTCGGTGAGCAGCCTGCAGGCTTTCAGCAGCGCTTCCCAGAATTTCTTCGAGGCGTTAACCTTCCGGGGTATCGCCGGGCCGAGCGCGTTGAGCGGCATCACGCAGAGCCAGATCATGCCCACTTACCTGTACAACACGATGAACCACCCTTACGACCCCACGCGCGGGAAGTACCTCTATGCTGGCCTCGGTTTCTCGGGAAGTATTCTGGGCGGGAACGTGAACTCGATCCGGCCGGTCGTCGAAGCCAAATACTATCGCCCCATCGCCAAGAAGAAGTCAGACCGGCCGCACGTGCTCGCGGTACGCTTCCTGGGGTCGGTGATTTCGGGTTACGGAGGGCGCGTTCCGCCGCCTTATTCTCGATTCTATATCGGGGGCGAGGACGATATCCGCGGTTTCTACATCCGGAGCGTCAGTCCGATCTCGTTCTATCCCACGATCGGCCAAGTGTGCAACAAGGATGCGACCGGCCGCGACATCCCGGCGGTTGATTCCGCCGGCCGGCAGACGAGTACGTGTGGCTCCTTTACTCAATACCCGGTGAACACGGTCATCTATCCGGGCGGCGACACGGAACTGGTGACGAACATTGAGTACCGGGTCCCGATTGCTGGACCGGTCACCGTGGCCTACTTTGTGGATGTGGGCACCGCCTTCGCATGGCGCAACAGTCAATTGAAAATCGACCGGACTGCGCTCTCGAGTATCCAGCAGCAATTTCCCTGGTTTCCAGTCCCCACGACGCTGAAGCCCATCCCACTCACCAACTTCCGGCCGCGGGGCTCCACGGGGATTGAAGTCCAGGTGGTGTTGCCGGTGGTCAACGCCCCCTTCCGAGTTTTCTGGGGCTACAATTTCCTGCGGCTGGATGACACGGTCGTTCCGCCTCAGGATTACCCTCCGGAATCTCTTTTCCCGAACCACGCAACCTACGAGGCGGGGATCGCGGCTTTCCGGGGCTTCCGCTTGGCCGACCCCAGGTCGCGCCTGGGGTTCACGGTAGCACGCACCTTCTAACCCTCTGCGCTTTGTTGTAGAATAGGGCGCTTTGATTGCCTATTCCCAACCCCTGAAGGAGCTCGAATGAGAAACAGAGTTGCCACATTCATCATGACGCTCGGCTTGCTCCTCTGGCCTGTCCTCGCGTGGGGGCAGAGCGGAGGCAAGGTCGGAGTCATCAACCTGCAAGAAGCGATCGCCAATACCCTAGAGGGTAAAAAGGCCTTGACAGATATTCAGAAGAAATACCAACCTCGCCAGGCGGATCTCCAGCGGCAGCAGCAGGAGATCCAGGCGCTGCAGGACCAATTGCAGAAGCAGGCAGCAACCCTCAGTGACGAGGAGCGGGTGCGTCTGAGCCGGGACTTGGATGATAAGCAGAAGCTCTTCAAGCGCGCCACGGAGGATGCCACGGCGGAATACCAGGCCGACAACCAGGACGCTCTGCGGCGCATGGGCCAGAAGATGGTCCGCATCATCAACGATTACGCCCAGCAGAACGGCTACTCGCTGATTCTGGAAGAGGGTCAGGTCCAGCCCTACTTCGTGACGCGCGATGCTGACCTCACCGCGGAGATCGCCAAGCGCTACGACGCCGCGAATCCGGTCGAGGGCGCCGCGACCTCCGGGGCAGCGGCAACACCCGCCCCGGTGCCCAGCAGCCCCCGGCCTGCAGCCACGCAGCCTCCCGCCAAGCCTGCGGCTGGGGCGGCAGCCAAACCTGCAGAGAACAAGCCGAAGCCCTAATCTCGGGAATTTACCTTCTCTGTCCCGGCGGCCACCGAGCGCTCTTGCTCCGAGCGGTGGCCTGGGTCTTTGCGTGTGTCGTCGAGGAGGAGCTTCTCAGGCCCGCCCTTTGGGCTCGGGGTGAATGCTGATTTTGGAGATCTGGGGAAAGGCCTTGCGGAACTTGAATCCCAATTCTTCCGTGATGTCGTGGACGCGGGCGACGGAAAGATTCGAGTCCACCGTGCAATGCATGCGGACCACGACGTTCCCCCCCACCCGATAGGCCTCGACCGAATGGCAGTCGAGCACGCCCGGCGTCTCGCGCGCGATGGCGGAGAGGCGCCGCTCCATCTTGGAATCCACGCCCCGCGCTTCCGAGCCGCTCTCGACGGCCTCGAGAAGCGGCTCGATGTGAACATTCACCTCGTTCACTTCCGCCACCTCGCGCTGAATCTCTCCTTCCAGGCGGGTTGCCTGGTCGTGGGCCTCCTCGAGAGTGAGGCTGGGATCGACTTCCAGGTCCAAATTGACGTTCACGCGCCCGGCGACTTCGAACGCGGTCACCTCGTGGACCAGGAAATTGCCCCGATGGGCGATGGAGCGGATGCGCTGCACGAGGTTCTCGGCCGTGGGTTCGCGCGGCGCGGCGTGCACCACCACGTCGGCGCTGGGAAAGAGTTCGTGGATCTTGGCCTCCACGACGTCCACCACGGACTGCGCGTGCTCGAACGGAATGTTGCTTTCCAGCGTCAACCGCAGATCGACAAAGAGCCGGTTGCCGCTCTCGCGCACCCGGATGCGGTCGTGGTTCAGCACGCCGGGCACGCTCGCCACCGCTTCGGCGATTCGCGCGGACGTGCCCGCCGGCGCCGCATCCACCAACGCGTCCACGGTCTTCTTACCCAGCCGCAGGGAGATGTAAACCACAATCCCGGCCACCATCAGGGCCGCCACCGGATCCGCGTGCCGCAGCCAGGGGAGGCCCCGGCGCTCGGCGATCCACACCAGGACCAGCCCCAGGATCACCACCGTCGAGCTGTAGACGTCGGTTGAGAAGTGCAAGGCGTCGGCTTCCAAGGCCTGGCTGTTGTATTTCCGCGCCACACGAAAGAGCGCCCGCGAGCGAAACAGGTCGATGGTGATCGAAATAACCATCACGCCGAAGGCCCAGACCGAGGGATCAACGTGCACGTCGCGGAAGAAGAGGCGACGGGCCGCTTCAATGGTGATCCAGGCGCAGGTGACGAGCAGCAGAGCCGTCTCGAGGAAGGCGGAGAGGTGTTCGATCTTCCCGTGGCCGAAGGGATGACGGCTGTCCGCAGGCTTGTCCGAAACGCGCACGGAAAGATAGGTGACGACCGCGGCGACAAGATCCAAACCCGAGTGGGCGGCCTCGGAGAGAATTCCCAGGCTGCCCGTCGTTACTCCCACCACGACCTTCAGCGTGGTCAGAACGCAGGCGGCGAGCACCGAACTCAGGGCGACCGCCTGTTTCTCCTGCGTGGGAACGTTGGTGGCCGCCGTCGTTTGCAGGCTGGGCATGGCGATTGATTATAGTGCGCGGCAGCGGCACGTGGGCAATTCACTCCGCAACGCTTTCTCGGGGGAGACCCGCATTCGCCGCTACGATCCCGGATTGCCTTGGCCGATCAGGAATGCCGCGAGCACAAGCACGGCGCTTCCGGTGAGCATGCGGCGGAATGCCGAGCGCGGCGCGTCCCGCCACTCGCCCAGGATGAGGCCCCAGGCGTTTGAGGTCAGCACGATCAGGGCGATGAACACCGGCCAGCCGAAGCTCGGCCCGAGGGGGCCTAGTCCCACCACACTCATCCCGTAGAAGCAGACGCTCGCCGCCCAGACAAAACTCATCCCCACGACCAGGCCCGCGTCGCGGCTGGTGCCCTGGACGCCGAAGGCCGCCGTGGCGTGGGTGCTCAGGATCCGATACAGGCAGTATCCCACCTGCGTGACGGCTGCCGCGGAGAGGAAGACCGCCCAGGCCACGTAAGTGTTCACGCTGAACTGCGCGCCTTGGGGGATCTGATGGGCGCTGCGCAAGAGGGTCACGCCATACTGGATGCCGAAATTCAACAGCGGCGCGCCGATGCCGCCGATGATGGCAATCACCAAGCCCTTGCGAAAGCGCGCCCCGGTCGCGCCGGGAGCCTTGCTTTTCGATCCGCCCGCTTGCGCGCAGAGGACGACTCCGCCCACCATCACCGCCAAGCCTCCCAGGAAAAACGCGTCTTGCGCGGTGTGGAGCGAGAGCGCGTGCGACCAGATCATCGGCACGAGCGCCCCGAGCACGATCGAGAGCCCTAACTGAATGGCAAAGCCAAGCGCGATGCCGAGCAGGTCCACGGCGACTCCGTAAAGGAGCGAGGCGACGCCCCAGAGCAAGCCCAGGGCGATGAGGCCCCACCAGCCGCGCGCCGGCACCGCGGAGAGAATACTTTCTCCAGTTCGCTCTGAGCGTGGTGGTTGCCCTGGCTCCGGGTGACCTCAACGCCCCGGGTGAAGACGTCTTTCGCCTCTTCTCGGCGGCCCTGGTGGAGGAGGAACATTCCAGCCTGATAATACGCCGCCGAGTACTGCGAGTGGTTTTTCAGGAGGTAGTCGAAATGCTCCCAGGCGCCGCCTGGCGGGTCCGACTTCGCAAGTTCCAAGGCCAGCGCGTAGCGAGCGAAGGTATCGTCCGGATTCGCGGCCAGCATCTCCTGTAAGATCTCGGCACGGGTCTTTTCCATTGGGGCAGTCTGGAGGAGCCTTCCGGCAACGGCGGGTGCCGGAAAACACCAGAAATCGAATCTGGGCCTACGGGATTCACCGAATCGTATTGCAATGACCCGGTGAGTGAAATAGTATAGGCATCCGAACTCCGCAGCGCAAATCCACCGCACGGGATGAGGACGATGTCTTCGTCCACGTGGCTCGCAGCCGCTCCGGAGTGCGAACGAACCAGCACGCATGCGACCGCAGACCGGCAAGACCGTGGCCGAATCCACCGTGGAGATGGTGGAGGTGGTCTTGCCGAACGACGCGAACCCGCTCGGCAACATTCTGGGCGGCAAGGTGATGCACCTGATTGACATCGCCGGGGCGATCGCAGCGCATCGTCATTCACGGCGGGAGGTCGTGACGGTTTCGGTCGATTACCTGGATTTCGTTTACCCGATCCGGATCGGTCAGTTGATCCGCTTGCGGGCCTACGTGACACGCGTTTTCAAGACGTCGATGGAAGTGGAAGTGAAAGTCTACATGGAAGACTACATCACGGGCGAGCAACGGCAGACCAGTTCCGCGTTCGTGACCTATGTCGCTCTGGACGCGGAAGGGAAGCCCACATCGGTTCCACGGCTCCTCGTGCGCACGGCGGAAGAGCGCCGTCGCCACCGGGAGGCCCTGGTGCGCCGTCGTCGCCGCCTGGCGATGGCCTCCCGCGCGCATCGCCGCTACTTCGAGAAACACCCAAAAAGGAAACGCCCTTAGACGCGGTGGTTTGAATCGCCGCCGCGACCGCCCCCCGCCCGCGCGTACTGGGCCGGACGAAGCGCTTACGCC
>JAIQGB010000288.1 GCA_020072905.1 Terriglobia bacterium
AGGCCACTTCATTTACAGGTGATGGGTCGGGGTTGACCGGCATTCCAAGCAGCGCTGGTGGGACGGTCACGAGCGTGGGGAGCGGGCTGGGCCTGGCCGGGGGGCCGATCATCACCACCGGCACGCTCAGTCTGGATACGGCTTTTACGGATGGCCGCTACGCCCGCCTCAATGCTGCGAACGCCTTCGCCCTCGACCAGACCGTTCCAAACCTGACGGCCACGGGAAATGTCGCCAGCACAACGGGAGTCTTCTCCGGCAACAACGCCACACAAGTCGTATCGGTAACGCAGAGCGGTTCTGGGAAGGCCTTCCAGGCAACTGGCGGCAATACCGGCGTCTATGGGAGTGCCAGCACTTACGGCGTCTATGGATACAACACGACGAATTTGAGCTTCGGCCAGCTCGGGACAAGCATTGGTAGCAATGCTGTGGGCGTCTACGGCACTGGCAGTGACTACGGCGTTTTCGCCAGCGGCTCTACGGGGGTTTACGGCACGGGCAGCGGCCTTGCCGTGTATGGATACAACTCTGCAAATTCAAGCTACGGCCAACTTGGCGCCAGCGTCACCGGCAAAGCTGCGGGCGTGAGTGGGTTTGGCAGCGGCTACGGAGTGTATGGCACTAGCTCTTCCAACGCCGGATACGGCGTCTACGGGTATAACACCGCCACAACTGGCAACGCGTATGGCGTGTACGGCAGCAGCGACGCTAGCGCCTCCGGGATCGGCGTGTATGGCACGGGTTATCTCGGGGTGCGGGGCTCTGCCAGCACTCCCGATGGCGCTGGCGTGTTGGGCCAGGGTAAAGAGGGGGTGCAGGGCCAGGCCAGTGACGCCAACTACGCATATGCCGTGTCGGGGTTTGATGGCAATGGGACCGGCAGCTTGGCGGGGTTTTTCAGCGGCAACCTCTCAGTGGCCGGCACCCTTCTCAAGAGCGCCGGGTCATTCAAAATCGATCACCCGCTGGACCCGGCTAACAAGTACCTCCTACACTCCTTCGTGGAAAGCCCGGACATGATGAACATCTACAACGGCGTCGTGTTGCTGGATGCGAACGGCGAGGCTTGGGTCGACATGCCGGAATGGTTTGAAGCCCTGAATAGCGACTTCCGCTACCAGCTCACGGCCATTGGGGCGCCCGCGCCAGGGCTATACGTTGCCGAAGAGGTTTCCGGCAACCGGTTCGAGATTGCAGGTGGGAAGCCGGGTGGGAAAGTCTCCTGGCAGGTGACTGGCATTCGCCAGGATGCTTACGCCAAACAGCACCGAATACCGGTTGAGGAGGAAAAACCTCAGTCTGAAAAAGGCTTCTACGTGCATCCCGACCTTTTCGGCCAGCCGAAGGAGAAGAGCCTTCCGTGGGCGCATCACCCGGAGCAAATGCGCCAACTCGAACGCGCCAAGAAGCTCCCGGAGCCCGTGGCTGGCGGAGCCCGCTAAGCTCGCAGGGGCACCGCGTAGCGCGGTAGCGCAGGCTCGGGACCTTGCTCACAACTCGACCTCTTTGACCAGCGTGTTCTCCTCCGCGACCCAGTCGTCTTCTACCGGCTCGAGGTAAAGGGCGATGGCTTCCTGAATGTTGGCCAAGGCGTCTTCTTCGGACTTGCCTTCGCTGATGCAGCCGGGAAGGGCGGGCACGTACGCCGTGAATCCGCCCTCGTCGCTGGGTTCGAGAACCACTTTCACCTTCATCTGGCTACCTCCGCGCTGGCCTGTTTCAGCGCCCGTGGCAGACCCAATCATAGTGCACCTTCGCTGTGAATGTCACCCGGCAAACAATACTTAGCGGAGGGCCTACCGGGCTGCCTCTTCCATCATTTTGAGGATGACGTCTTCGACTTCCTGGGCGACCATGCGCAGGGCGGGTGTCGCGAACAGGTCGATGAGCGACGTGGGACGCAGGGTAGCGAGCGTGACGCCTCCGCCATCTCCATACATCGAGATCCGGCAGGGCAGGGCGGTGGAGATTTCGGGATTGGCTTCCAGCACTTTCTTGGCTTGGTGCGGATTGCAGACCTCGTAGACCAGGCAATCGCGGTCGAACTCGACGCCTTTCTCTTTCATCTTGGCTTTCAGGTCGTGGACGGCGAGCACGCCGAATTTGTATTTCTGCGCCGCGATTTCGAGCGCCGAGGCGACTTCCTGCAGATTCTTGCTGGTCCGGATTTTATAGAGCATGGCAGGTCAGCCTCCACTTCACGCCGCGGATGCTTCCGGGAAGCGCCCACGCGTCTCGGGCGCGGCCTCGGGGAGCAGGCTTTCGATCTGCAGCCGCCAATCCTCGATCGTGCGCTGCGGATTGTTCCGGAGTTCCCCGTAGTGCAGCGCCAGAAGGACGGAGCCTTCGGGCGCTTCCATCAGGAATGTGTCATTCACGATTTTCCACTGACAGTCGGCGTAGAGCCGGGTGAGCTTCCAGAACGCTTGCGCATAGGTTTCGAGCCGATCGAGGGTCTCGCGGGCGAACCGGGCGGCGGCATCCGCAAAGGAGCGGCCTTCGAACACCATGGCTGCCGCGACGGCCAGGACGTTCGCGTGGTCCACGAGATTCCCCCGGCGAAACAGCGCCATGGGGACGTTGAAATCCATCAGGACTTCGGACCCGTGGAGTTGGTCGAGGAGCGAGGCCTCGAGATAGGCGAGGTCCACAAAGACCGCCGCGTTCGTTTTCCCCGCCGCGATGTCGGCGCCGTAGGCCCCCATCCACCCTCGGAAATCTTCCGCCAGCGGGAGCTCGTAGAGCGCGATCTTTTCGAGCGACAAGCGCGCGGGCCGAGCCATTTCGGGGACTTGCCGGAAGGCCATGAGCAGGTCGGCTTCCAGCGCTTCGTGCTTGGCCCCTTGAAGGCAGCTTGCCGGCGCGACGATGGCATGCACGCCGGTCTCGATCATGGCATGCGTGACGCGCCGCGTGGCGTAGCTCAGGTCGAGCAGACTCATCCACCGCTCGCGAATCTGCGCACTCGCAGTGCGCGGCAGTCGGCCTGAGGATGCGGACTCTGACATGTCTCTGCCGAAGCTTTCCTGCATGGAGGCTGCCATATCGGATGAGTCCCGCGCGCTGGGCGACCGCGCCGCCTACTTGAGAATCAGTGATTTGCGTGTTTTCGCAGCCCGAGAGGGCCCATAGAGGCCAGCGGGGGACATTCGGGCTGTGAGGAAAAGGGCGCAGGCGGGAACCGATCTGGCAGGCTCAGAAAGGGCGCTCGCTTCCCTCATCTTGGGTGACGGCACCACAGGAATTGAAGGATTGCCGTTGCGTTCGACAGACTCGGGTTGATCGTGCCGTCAGGGGAGTCGCCACTCTGCCGGCGGTCCTGCAAATGGAATCCGTCTAGCCGACCAGTCGCCCGCGCCGCGAGCGGTCAGATGCGCACGAAGGTCCGCTTGCGAAACATGTAGTAAAGGCCGAGCCAGAGGACGCCGAGCGTTCCGGACGCCACCAGGAAGGGTCCGAACATCCCCAGGTGCCGGGAAAGGCCGGCGAAGAGCGTTCGGCTGATTTCGCGGAAAGGGATGATGTCCGGAGCCATGTAAGCGACGATGGCATTCATACCGATTACGGTGAAGAAGAAGGCCCAGCGCCGGTAGCCCAGCACATCGATGACCCCGTAGAACAGCGCCAGAAGCAGCAAGCACCAGCCGCCCGACCACAGCACCATCGAACTGGTCCAGATGTGCTTGATAATCGGGAAAGCGAAACCCCACAACCAGCCGCCCAGCAGGCAACCGAGACCTGCACCCACAAGCAGGAGCACTTTGCGTTTCCCAGGCATTTGGGCCCTGAGCAGGTGGCCGCCCAGAACGCCCATCAGCACGGTGGCGCCGAATCCCAGGCTGCTGAGTATCCAGGTGTAGTTGGTGCCGTCCTGGAAGTGGCCGAGCAGCGTCTTGTCAATCCACATTGCCAGGTTGCCGTCGGGCGTCATGACCCCCGCGCCGTGGCCGGGCACGGGCACGAACATCATCAGCGCCCAGAAAGCCACCAGGAGCGCGCCCGCCAGCGCCGCCTGCCAGCGCACCGGCAACTCCACCAAGGCAATCGCGGCGATGAGGTAACCGGCGGCGATGGACTGGAGCGTGTTGCTGTAAAACTGCAGGTTGTTAAGGTCGAAAGCCAGGAGGTGCCCCTGCGCGACCATGCCCAGCACCCACAGCACCGCCACGCGATAGATCACCTTGCCATAGATGCTGCGACGGCTGTCGCCGCGGGCCAGGCGCTTGGCGAACGAGAACGGCATGGCCACTCCCACGATAAAGAGGAACAGAGGCATGATCAGGTCCCAGCCGACGAAACCTACCCACGGAACGTGATCGAATTGCCGATCCAGCCATGGCGGCAGCGGGTTTGCGAACAGCTTGCAGAACTCCATTACAAAGGCCTGGCCGCCGGCGATCCAGAACATGTCGAATCCGCGCAAGGCGTCAACGGACAGGATGCGCTCGGAGGGGATAGCTGGCTGTGCGCCCGTGTTTGCAGGCTTGCTCTGGCCCATTCTCATGCTCCTTGTGAGTTCAGAATGTGACGGTCCTCAGTCGCGACCGGCCCGGAATCTGGTCGACCGGAGTTCCAAGTTGACTCCCGGGCCGGTGGGAGTTTACACGCTCCAGCCTCGTTTGGGAACAGGCGGGTTGTGGTTTCCTTGCCGAGGCATTGACGGCCGCGATTCACCTCACCAGGCGCAAGGCGGCTGCGATGTCTTCCGCAATCATGCGGCGCTTGCTCTTCTCAATCAAAAAGCTGGAGCCGGCCTGCAGGTAAGAAGGGAAGACTCTCATCCCGCGGAAGGAGTATTTCGCTTTCCGAATCTTGTAAGTTGAGCCGGCGGGAATCACTTTCTTTTCTCCGGCGCGCTGCGCGATGTAGTTGAGGGCCTTGATGGCGACGTCTCCCATCAGCATCAGCACTTTCACTTTCGGAAACTGGGCCAGTTCTTTCTCCAGAATGAGCGAGCATTCCCGGATGGTGCTCGATTGGATTCCATAGGTTGTCTTGCCACACTTCACGGCCGTCGTGAGGTAAACGCCGAGACCGACGATGTCCTGGATCGACGAGACCCTCGCCCCGGCATCTTGGAACGCCTGAACGGTGGTCTTCTGAAACAAGGGATCGCCTTTCCCATAGTAGTAGTCGCGGGGGTTTTCCGGCGCGGCTTCCGAAATCATCACCAGGGAGACCGCCTCCGGCCGCGCGTCAATCGCCGGAACAATGTAGCACTCGTGCTTCACATCCGTGCATGGAAACTCTTTGCAGCCCACGCATTTGCTCACTTGCATTTCCCAACCTCCGTTCGCATTTCGGCTAGGCCTCCGGGTTTGGGAGTAACGACGGCATCACCTTCGGAATTTCGGGCGGGCCCAACTGTACATTCCACAGCCTTGTCTGGGAAGGGTCTAACGAGGAGCCCACCGCACAAACTCCGTGCTCGGGCGGCCCAGTTCCCCTCCTGGCGGCCCGCACGGAAGCTCTCACCGAGATGCGGCGCGGTCCCCTGCCAGGGGGGTCATCTGCGCCCAGTCGGGCTGGCGCGCAGGGCCTCGGAATGGGTTCTCGGATGGGATGACGGCCACGATTCCGCTCAGCGCACTTCGAGGCTTTTGAGCATCTCTTCAAAAGTCGGCTGGTATGATTCGAACTCCGCTTGCGGGGCGATAAACATCACGGCGATGATCGAATCCCGCCCGCGAACCGTCACCAAGCGGTCGGTTTCTTTTTTTCCCTCGAGCGGCGAATCGGTTTCGAGGTTCATGGAAAGCGCGGGACGTCCGCCCAGGCGCAGGCTCTTCTGCTCGACGATGCGGAGGTTGGGATTCGACTCCCGCATCGCTTCGACCATCTGCTCGGTGCCATCGATCAGCCCATAGCCTTTTTTCGCCGGAACGTACTTATTGACGGAAGCGCCGTAGGCTTGCGCCCACTCGCCCTGTGACCCCGTGATCAGGCCGCCGGGCGGAGACAGCAGGGTTTCGTTCTTGGCCAGTTGGAATTCCGGACTGTCCGTGCGGCCCTGCTTGGCGGGCCCCAGCTGCGGGATGAGCGCGTCCACCTTCGCAACGCGGTACTCGGGATTCGGGTGATCGGAGAAGAACTCGATGGTCCGCTGGGGATATTTCTTCTCGATGATTTCGAAGAACTGCGCCATGGCGTGCGGATCGTAGCCGGCCTGGTAGAGGATGTACGTGCCGACTTGGTCGGCTTGCGACTCCGCACTGCGCGAGTTCTTGAGCATCAGAGAATTCACACCCAGTCCAATCCCCACCTCCGCGAGCTGCGCCGTCAGGCTGCCGCTCTGGCCGAGCACGCCGCCGAGAATGGCCAGCGGCATCTGCGCGAGCATCGCTTGCGAGGCCTGGTGCGTGCCGTGGCGCATCACCACGTGGCCCATTTCGTGCGCGATCACGCCCGCCACCTGCGCCTCGTCATCCGCAGCTTCCAGCACGCCGCGGTTCACGTAGATGAATCCACCGGGAAGGGCAAAGGCGTTAATGTCCTGGCTGTTCATCACCTTGAACGTCCAGGGATAGTCCGTATTGCCCGGAGCGAAGCCGACCAGACGATGCCCCAGCGTGCTGACGTAGCTTTCGATCCGGGCGTCCTTGACCAGCGGCACCTGCTTCTCAACTTCCGCCATGCTTTCCTTCCCGACTTGGATATCCTGGTCGTGGCTAAACAGGTTGAAACCCGGCTTGAACTGAGGCGCCTGTGCCCAGAGGGAGACCGGCGCCGCCGCCAGGCAAGCCAGCGCCAGCAGTGCCAGAAATTTCTTACATACGTCGAGCTTCACCCGCGTTCTCATGGCCGTGCTTTCCTTTCACCGCTTTCTTTCCTAAAGGTCAGACGCAGCGGGAGTTCGCCTCCGCCGCGCAGCAATTCTGGTTCCCTACAATTCTACTCCTTACCCTCGCCGCACACTATGCTGGGCAAATCCGCTGCCAAATTGGTCCTCCCAGCCGTGATCCTGGGAGGTAACTGATGATGAGAGGCCGCCTTACCAGTTGGTGATCGATCCGTCGGGCCGGTGAAGCATGGGAATGGGCCGCGACCGCTCGGTGATTTCCAGCACGAGTTGCAGCGGCTTCGTATCCAACGTCACGCCCAGGCCGGGCCGGCGGTTCGGCCACAGCTTGCCGTTTCCGTCGCCGAGCATCTCCATCAGGACTGGTCCCGAGAAGACCCCGCAAGCGTGAACGAGTGCTGCCTCGGAGAGCGGGCCGGTGAAGTGGGGAATCAGTCCCACGTAATGCGTCTCGCACATTGCCGCGATCTTCATGAACTCCGTGATGCCGCCCGAGTTCGGCAGGCTGATGCGCGAGTAGTCGATCAGATGATTCTCGACGAGTTCGTTGATGTCCCACCGCGCGCCGAACTGTTCGCCCACGGCGATGGGCACCTTTACTTGCTGGCGCAATTCGCGATAGACCCCGGGATTCTCGGAGCGAATCAGGTCCTCACAGAAATACGGTTCGAGCGGCTCGAGCAGCGTGCTTAGGCGCACGGCATCCGGGAAGTCGAGCCGGGTGTGGTAGTGAATCGCCCAGTCGCCGTCTTTGCCGACGCCCTCGCGAACCTGGACGCACTCCTCGTAACTCTTGCGCACCATCTCGTGGGAGTTGAAGGCGCCGCCCTCCGGCGGGTCCGCGACCCCGTGCCGAAAAGCGCGGAAGCCTGCTTCCACGCAGGCGCGCGCGGTTTCTTTCAGGCTTCCTTTCGAAGGGTACCCGGTCGAATAGCACTCGATGTGGTCGCGCGAAAGTCCACCGAGCAATTCGTAGACGGGCACGCCGAGCGCCTTGCCCTTGATGTCCCAGAGCGCCAGGTCAATCGCGCCGAGCGAGTGCAGCTTCTCGCGCCCGGGCGGATAGAAGTAGCCGCGGAACATCATCTGCCACAAGTGCTCGCTGCGGAACGGGTCTTCGCCAATGATCATCGCCGCGCATTGCTCGATAGTGTCCCGCGAGCCGCCCTCGCCAATCCCCGTGATGCCCTGGTCGGTCTCGATAGTGACGATGTTGAAACTCTGGTTGATCATCGGCCGCGTGCCGGGGTTGTGATAGAACCGCACGCGGGTGATCTTGATCGGGCCCGGTGAACTGGCGGGCCCGGCGCGTAAGGGCGCCTCGGCCGCCAGCGCGGCGCCGCCCAGCCCGACCGACTTCAGAAATGATCGGCGCTTCACGGTACCTCCTCAGGGCTGGCCTCGTCGGAAGGTTCTGCTGTCCAAATGCAAGTCATAGTACAATCGGGACGAATAGTAAGCAAACCATGCCCATTCGGACCCCTGGATTACGGCAGGGTGACGATATGAACCGAGCAAGGATTCAAGTTCCCGCGGAAACCATCAGAGACTTCTGCCGCCGGCACCACATCCGGAGACTGGCTTTCTTTGGCTCCGTTTTGCGCGAAGATTTCCGAGCTGACAGCGATGTGGATGTTCTAGTTGAATTCGAACCCGGCCACGTCCCGGGCCTCGCCTTTTTTGCCATGCAAGACGAGCTCTCCCGCATTCTGGGCCGTCAGGTCGACTTGAACACTCCGCAGTTCCTGAGCCCCTACATCCGGGGCGAAGCCCTGGCGGAAGCCGAGGAGCAGTATGTCGCCGCATGATCCGGCAGCACGGCTTCGCCACATGCTGGACCACGCGAAAGAAGCCGTGGCGATGGTGGAAGGCAAGAGCCGGACGGCTTTGCACCATTCCTCAAACCAGCTTCGCTGTTAGGGTAATCTCCGTCCCCGCCAGCGCCTTGGAGACCGGGCAGCCTTTCTTGGCCCCCTCGGCGTGCTCCTGAAACGTCTTCGCGTCGATGCCGGGAATTTGCGCTTCGGTTTCGAGCTCGATTCGAGTGATGCCGAATCCCTCACCCACCTTCTCCAGATGGACCTTTGCCGTGGTGTGAATCCGCGTGGGGTTAAACCCAGCCTTGCCGAGCCCGGCGGAGAGCGCCATCGAGAAGCATCCGGCGTGAGCCGCCCCGATCAATTCTTCGGGATTCGTGCCTGTGCCGCTCTCAAACCGTGAAGCAAACGAGTAGCGGCCTTCGTAGGCCCCGCTCCCCAGTTTCATCGTGCCCTGACCTTCGCGAAGATTTCCTTTCCATTCCGCTTCTGCTGAACGAACTGCCATGGTGTTTTCCTCCTCAGTTTGTGATGTGGTCGTCGTCAGCGCTCCCACTGCATTCAGCGAAGTGCCAGCCGACGTCATCGCTGAGTACAGCGAAGGATGTTCGCCGATTTTCCCGCTCGCGGGCGTCGGAAGGACGCCGCGGCTCAAGGTCTCTGTTCAGTGACTTGAGAAGTTTAGCCCCGAATCAGCCAATTCCCAAATACTTCC
>JAIQGB010000289.1 GCA_020072905.1 Terriglobia bacterium
GTTGTGGTGGCCGGGGAGGCCACGATTTCGGTCGCCGACATCGATCTAATTTATCTCGGGCTGCAAATCGTGCTCACCTCCATGGATACGGCGCGCCAAAGCCTATGCGGGGCGCCCGTGCGATTGGGCGCCGTCGCGGGCGTGGGAAAGGAGAAGGCCAATGGACTCATATGACCTGGCGCGGGTCGAGTCTGAAGCCCTGGGCGACTTCGCCCGAGTGATGCAAGTAGGGCGTCTACCTCAAACTCGACTGTCCAAAGGTCGGCAGGGACGAACCGCCCGCCTGAACCTCGATGCGAACAATGCCAAGAACGGGCTCGGGCAACTGGTGCTCACTTTGGTCAAGCTCCTTCACGAATTGCTGGAGCGCCAGGCCATCCGCCGCATCGAGGCTGGCTCGCTCAGTGACCAGCAGATTGAAAGGCTTGGATTGACGTTGATGAGGCAGGCTCAGGAAATTGAACGTCTCCGCAACGAATTTGGCCTCGAAGAGGACGATCTCAGCCTGGACTTCGGCCCGCTCGGAAAGCTTCTGTAAAAGGAGAAGTTATGGCGCATCAACACAGCCTGTCGCACTCGGTGGAAACGTCCACTTTGTCGGACGTGCTGGAGCGGGTTTTAGACAAAGGCATCGTCATTGCTGGGGATATCCGGGTAAAACTGGTCGACATCGAACTTCTGTCGATTCAGATCCGCTTGGTCATCTGTTCGGTCGACAAGGCCAAGGAAATGGGGATGGATTGGTGGGTGAACAACCCGATCTTTCGACGGGAAGAAGATCGGGATACGCTGGCAAGCTCTCTCGCCAGCATCGAGGAAAGGATGGCAAGGCTGGAGGCCTCTCTCCCGAAGGCGGAAACGCGGAGTGGCCAACTCGTCATACCCTCACGAAATGTCCCTGTGCCCTAGGGCTGCGGCTTGGGTCGGCGGCACGGGCGATTCCTGCGAAGTTGCAGCTTGGATGTCGCCGCCGCGGTTTCAAGGCGAGCCGAGAAACCGCCGACCCAAGGATCTTCTGGGGCAGACCTCATGAGCTGATGCGCCCCTACCGGAGCTCTGAGATTCCTGCCCAGCGAACGGCGATGACTGGGGAACGAGCAGCCCCTGCAGGAGCCGATGGATTCCGACGACTTGCGAAGCGTGATGAGGTGACTGGGGTTTTGCTGGCTGGGGGTGACCGAGCCCCGGCAGCGAGCGCCCTTGGGCAAAGATGGTGCGAGGGAATGGTGAAGAAAACACAAACCGTCAAGCCGCTTCCCTCCGCGCGGTCGCTGCGGGCGTTGATTCTCGAGGATAACCCTCACGACGTGGAACGAATGGTGGCGCTCCTGAAGCGGGTCGGTTATGCCCTGAGTTTCAAGGTAGTGGACTCACTCGCGCCCCTCGAACAGCAGTTGGCGCAAGCTGAGTACGACATTATCCTCGCTGACTACGATCTTGGTACCTGGACGGCGATGGACGCCCTGGAGGTCCTGAAGAGGTCCGGGAAAGATGTTCCCTTCGTGGTGGTCGCCGGGGCGTTGGGCAGTTTAGCCGCCGTCGAATGCATCAAGCGGGGCGCTGCCGACTACGTCCTCAAACATCGCCTGCAGCGTCTGCCGGTGGTTGTGGGGCGTGTGCTGCGCGACAGGGCCCACCGCGAGGAGGCCGCCCGGCTCCAGGAGCAAATCCACTCTGCCCAGAAGGAATGGGAGGTGACCTTTGACGTCGTCCCCGACCCGGTCTTCCTTGTGGACCTCCAGCACCGCATCCAGCGCGCCAATCGTGCCGCCGCGGCGCTACTGGGATTGAAACCCAACCAGTTGACCGACAAGTATTGCTACGAAGTGCTGCACGACGGGGCCGGACCTGTGCCGGGCTGCCCGGTCGAGCGCACGCTGATGACCGGCAAAGAGGAACGATGCGATATCGAGGTGGGCCAGTTAGGCATGGTTTTTGACGCCACTTCTTCGCCCCTCTTCGACTCCTCCGGAACTGTGTATGGTTGCGTGCACGTGCTGCGCGATATCACCGACCGGAAGCGAGAAGAGGAAGCGCTGCGAAGTTCGGAAGCGAGTTATCGCTCCCTCATTCTGGGGGCCACCTATGGCATCTTTCGGTGCGACCTGGAGGGGGAGTTCCTGGCCGTCAATCCCGCGCTCGTGGCGATGCTCGGTTACGAATCCGAGGCCGATCTGCTGGCGGCGAACCTCGTCCGCGATGTTATTCGGGACTCCGACGAGGGTGCACGGTTGCTCCAGGAGTACCGCCAAAAGGGTCGGCTCGATGGTGTCGAAGCCCAGTGGAGGCGGAAGGATGGCACGCCCGTCCCGGTCCGGCTCAGCGGGCGGACGGTATTGGACGAGCACGGAGCCTTGCAGGGGTACGAAGTCATCGCCGAGGACGTGAGCGAACGCTGGCACCTGGAAGAGCAGCTACGGCAAGCCCAGAAAATGGAAGCGGTGGGTCGCCTGGCGGGCGGAGTCGCTCACGACTTTAACAACTTGTTGACCATCGTGATGGGCTATAGCGACCTCGTCCTAGAGAGGCTGGGTGCTGCGGACGCGATGCGCGCCTACGTGGAGGAGATCAAGAAGGCCGGGGAACGGGCCGCCTCCCTGACGCGCCAGCTCCTGGCCTTTGGCCGCCGCCAAGTCCTGGCACCGCGGGCGCTGGATTTGAACGCCGTGGCCACCAACATCGACAAGATGTTGCGCCACGTGATCGGCGAAAACATCGAGTTGAGTACGGTCCTCGAGCCGGAATTGGGATGGGTGAAAGCCGACCCGGGGCAGATCGAGCAGGTCATTCTGAACTTGGTCCTTAATGCGCGCGATGCCATGCCCCAGGGCGGCCAACTGACCCTCGAGACGGCGAATGTGGAACTCAACGAAGGTGACACGCGCACCCGCGTGAGCGTGTTGCCGGGCCGCTATGTGATGCTCGCGGTGAGCGATTCCGGCGTGGGGATGGATGCCGAGACGCAAGCCCACATCTTCGAGCCCTTCTTCACCACCAAGGAGAAGGGCAAAGGGACCGGTCTGGGACTGGCCACGGTCTATGGGATCGTCAAGCAGAGCGGGGGCCACATCTGGCTTTATAGCGAGCCGAACCAAGGAACAACGTTCAAGATCTATCTGCCGCGACTCGAAGAGGCCGCCCAACCGGTGGAGGCCATTCCCACGGGCGCGCCGCTCGCCGGGGGTTCCGAGACCATCCTGCTCGTGGAGGATGAGGAGGGAGTCCGGGACCTGGCAAAAAGGATTCTGGAATCGAAGGGCTACGAGGTAATCATGGCCGCGAGTCCCACGGAAGCCACGCAAGTCTTTGAGCAGCACAAAGAACCCATCCATCTCTTGCTGACCGACGTGGTGATGCCGACGATGAGTGGGCGGCAGTTGGCCGAACATGTGGCGTTTTTGCGCCCGGGGATGAAGGTTCTTTATATGTCCGGCTACACGGACAACGTCATGGTGCCTCATGGCATTTTGGAGGAAGGCACCCAATTTCTTCAGAAGCCCTTCACGCCGGATTCGCTGATCCGCAAAGTTCGTGAGGCGCTGGATGCGCCCCAGCAAGCAGCGTAGCGGGCGTCCCACCTGGGATTCGGAGAGAGTCATTGGACCGTGGGGGCCGGGCACCCTGCCGGACAGGGTCTGCAAGAGGAGGGGGGGTATGCGAGTTTTCGACCAAATTGATCCGACGACATTGGACCGCCGCGAACTGCACCTGTGGCTGCTGGCCACCACGGTCATGTTGATATTGGCCACCGGCACGGCCTTGTTGATGTATCCGGCGACGTTTTCCGACCCCATTATCCTGAGCGGTCCAACGTTGCGAAAAACCTTCTTCGGCTTCTGCGCATTGTCCCTTCTTCTCGCCGGTTACTTCTTGGACCGACAACTGACCATCCGCCAACTCCGCAAGCAGCTCGTCGGGGAACAGAACCGCATGACGCAGATTCGCCATGAGGCGAGCGCCGAGCTGTTGGAATCGTTGCCCGGGACCAGCCATTTTCAGGATCGCTTGGCCATGGAGTTCCGCCGTGCGTCCAACACCCAACAGTCCCTGTCGTTACTCGTAGTGCAATTAAAGCCTTCGCGCGAAGTTCTTGATGAAAGAGAGATCGCCACGTCCTTTGGCGACGCGGCCAAGGCGCTGATCCACACCCTACGCCGGGAAGACTCGATTTATCAGTTCCGGCCTGGGGTGCTCGGAATCCTTCTGCCTGACGTGGCCGCAGCCGGCGCCAACCGCGTTTCGGACCGGATCGCGGATCGTTTGCGGGCCGCCTCGGGCGCCAGTGAGCGTTTCTCATTTGATGTCCGGGTCGTCAATTACCCCGAGCACTTCGCGACGGCGCGGGAGATGGAGAAAGCCGTCGCCGCTCATTTCCCTGCAAATCAACCGGAGCACAACGTCGCTTGAGAGAGGCACGAAGGCAAGAAGCCCGTTTGTTGTCGATCCCTCCCCGAGGAAATCCCCGTCCCTGAGATCCGGCATCAAACCCTCAACTCTCCTCCCTGCGAGTCCCACCGCCTCCGTGAATGCCGCCTCCTGACAAACCCCCGGACGCACGTCTTTGTTTAGAGGGAGAGTCGGATGCAGGCTTTTCGGTTGCCTTCCGGTCGGCTTATTGCTCGGGATGAGTGCACCACCTGCGAGGCGTGATGCCGATAAGGATTCGTCTCCGAGCTTTGCCGCAGTTCTTGGAGAGGAGAACCTCTTTGGGTGGGAGGTGCCGGAGGGTGACATAGGGCATTGGAAAGTCGCTGAGGGTGTGATTGACTACGACGCGGAAGGTCAGGCCAAAAGCCTGTGGACGCGGGGCGCGTTCGTCCCAGGGCGCGCCTGGAGGGCTACAGGCTAGAGTCCGACGAATGCGCATTGAACGCGATGAACTCGTTAACATGGAGGCATGTATGCACCTCATGCAGAAGTCACGGCTCGCAACGGCCTGCCGAGCGGGGCGGCTGTCGGTCCGGACCCGCACAGCGTCTCGAATTCTGTTTCTTCCTGTACTGCTTCTTCTGATCGCATGGCCGCCCCTTCAACCCGCGGCCGATGCGCAGACCGTTACCGTCGATGCGACGCCGGGTCACGAGACCAATACCTTCAGCCCGCCCCAGGCGCTCGGCGCGGGCGTGGACCGGTTGGGGCGCGGTGCGGCGGACAAGATTTTTGTGGAGCCCGGCCTCAAGGAATCGCTCTCCTCCGGCTGGGGGACTGTGAGCTACCGCCAGAACACCGAACTCCACGTCGAGGCGTGGCACTGGAATCCCAAGGGCACCTGGAGCGACCCGGCCAGGCAGGGCTACTTCACGGGTGATTCCAATCCCACAGAAGTCATCCGCCACTCTTATGCCTACCCGCTGCCGCACCGTGGCTTCACGAAGAATCAGGGAACCGAACGCGGGTATTCTCGTCTGACTGACGGCGACGCGAGTACATATTGGAAAAGCAATCCCTACCTCACCAAATCCTTCACAGGTGAAGACGACGCGCTGCATCCCCAGTGGGTGGTGGTCGACCTCGAAGAGAAGCAGGAAGTCGACGCCATCCGCATCGCCTGGGTTGACCCGTACGCGACGACTTACGAGGTGCAGTACTGGACCGGCGAAGACGCCATGAGCAAGCCCACCCAAGGCGCATGGGAGACCTTCCCCGGCGGCGCGGTCCATGACGGTAAGGGTGGCACGGTCACCCTCAAGCTATCGCCAACGCCCGTCAGCCTTCGCTATCTGCGCATTGTGATGACGGCGTCTTCGAATAGCTGCGACACGCATGGCTCGACCGACCGCCGCAACTGCGTCGGCTACGCGATCAACGAGGTTTATGTCGGCCATCTCGCCGCTGACGGGACGTTTCAGGACCTGACCCGTCACTCGCCGGACCAGAAGCAGACCTGCACCCTGTGCTCTTCGGTAGACCCATGGCAC
>JAIQGB010000290.1 GCA_020072905.1 Terriglobia bacterium
AGTGGCCCTCCTTGCCGGAGACTCCGTCGCCACTCGAGCCGTCGAGGGCGCGACAGGCCCATTGAAAGATGAACGCGCGGTCTTCGACGGGAATCTCCTCGAAGCGAATCTCGTCCGGCCCGTCACCGATCACCGGCCGCACCACGCTCGCCTTGACGAGCTCGCAGGCGAAGCGCCCGAGCTCCAGCACGTCCTCGCGACTGATTTCGGCATCCGCCGGCGCTGCCGCGCCGTCCTTTTCGAGCGCCGCTGCGAGGAGTCGCTGGGGGACGCGGCCGGAGAGGATCCAGTCGAGCGGCTCGGGCCGGGCGGCAAGAATCTTCGTTCCGCTGGGCAGCGCGAGTTCTTCGGCGCGCGCCTCACGCGCCATGCGGGAGGCAGAGCGCCAATTCGTGACCGAAGCAATGTTGTGATGCTTGTTCGACATATGAGCCTGGGAAACTAGAAACTGGAAAATAGAAACTGGAAGCACACTGCAATTTCGAGTTTCCAATTTCCAGTTTCTCCCGGCAAACTACGTTTGCCGGTAGATTTTCCCCACCTGGTCTCCTGCCGCCCGCGAGGGATCAGCGAGCGCCTCGAACTTGACCTTGTAGGTGGTTTCCTTGCCGCGCTGGAACGGGAGCTGGACGGCCTCGGCCTGGTAGGCCTGATAGAGCTGGCTCACCACGAATTTGCTGGCGCTGTCGCGCCGCGGCGAAATCACCGCCACCGAACTCTTGGGGATGGCGAGTGTGCCGCCGAAGGAAATTTCCTCATAGGCCTGGGCGCCGGTGGGCAGCCCGGTGTCCGTGCCCGTCGTGAAGGCGCCGTTCACAATGAAGTTCTTGAGCTTGGCGAGGTCGGACTCCTTGAGCGTGACCTCGATCGAGGCCCCTTCGGCCGTCATGACGACGTCGATCGGCCCGGCCACCTGGTCCGCGGCGATGGTTTCGAGCTTGGGCGAGAGCAGCACCGTCGCCGCGCCTTCGGTGGCGCCGGCAAAGATGGGCGTGCCGGCCGTCGGGTCGCCGGCGGCGTTGATCAGCAGCCGGCTGCCGCTGGCGGGAACGCTCACGTTCAGCCAGAGCTTGCCCGGCCCCTGATGGATTTTGGTTGCGTCAACGTTGGGCATGATTTCCTCCGATTACGGTTTCTTTTCAGAATCCGGTTCGTCTGCATATTTCCCGGTCCGGCGGGACGGCCGCTCCCGTAAACGTGCGCTTGTTCGGGTCGGGTCCGGCGGGCCCCACCAGCCGGCTGACGTAAACGCGCTTCGGGGCTCCCGCGGCGGGCGGGGCGCTCACGATCGTCAGCTTGAAGTTGTCGCCGCGCAGCTCACAGGCGGCACTGCTGTTGTTCCCCGACGCCGGCTCGAGATGGAGCCGCAAGGTGAGCGTGGTGCTCGAAGCGGAACAGCCGGAGCTGACGCTGACGGCGCCGGTCGGGTTGTGGTTCGTCCACGCCGCCGTATCGCCGGCGACATTCAGGTTCGGCTCGAGTGTCGAATCCGTGCACGCCACGCTGTCGGACGAATCGAGAATCTCCATTCCGGCCCGTGTGCTCGACGTACAGGCCACGGCGGTTTGCACGGCCTTGTCGTCCCACTGGCCGTCGACGGTCTGAACCGTCTCGCCGGTCGGAACTCCCAGGCCTTCCCAGGTGAAGGTCCGCTTGAAATAGCCGGTCATGGTTTTACTTCGGCCGGCGATCTTGGCGAAAACGCTGGGGGAAGGATTGCCGTCGCCGCTCACGTCGCCGTTCGTGCAGGTGCCGCCGCAGGTCGTCTGGACGTACGTCCAGCCGTGGCCGCTCGCGAAGGGCTCGGTGAAATTCGTCGAGGTCGCCAGCAGCCACGCGGCGAACAGCCACAGAGACACAGAAGCCCAGAGCGCGATCTTGATTCTCGATGTTTTCTTCTCGGCGTTCATGTCCTGCTCCTCTGCTCCTCCGTACCTCGGTGGCTATTGCGCGCGCCGGATGGTCAATTCCGCGGCGAGCAGTTGCGCCACGCCCGCGTAGGTGTCTCCCGCGTCCGCGCCGATGCGCTCGAATTTCATGAACATCGTTTCGCCGGCCGCGCAGTTGGTGACTGAGACGCTTGTAAAGCTCGCGGATCTGCGCTGCCCCGCCGTCGCCGGCCCGGCGGAGTTGCTGGCGGAAGCAGCGTTGAACGTCGGGCTGAGAAGATCTCCGCCGTCCGCCACGCAGGCCGTCGAAACCTGCCAGCGGATGTTGTTGGAAGAGTTCGTGTCGCCCGTGTAGAGCAGCGTCAAGTCCACGTTGCCCGTCCAGTCCGCGGGCAGACGCAGACTGTTATAGGCGGCGCTGGTCGCGGCATCGGCGAACGTCAGCGCGCCGAAGCGCGCGCCGCTGCCCAGGCAGGCCTTTCCCGCCGCGCCCGAGGCGGGCAGGTCCCACGCCGCCGCTGCCGTCGAGTTGTCACACCCCGCGGCGATCATGTAGATCCGGCTGGCCGTGGTGAGAATGTTGCCGGCAGCCTCGGCATCCAGAGTCTTGTTCGTCAGCGTGTCGGTGCTTGCCGCGGTGAAGCTGGACGTCAGGTTGCCGCCGGTAACGATGAGCGGCGCAGAGTAGGGAATATAGGCTGAGATATTATTTGGTGTCGAAGAGTCCTTCTGCCACTTCACGTTGAGGGCACTCGCCGGAGCGGCGGGCGTCGAGTCATCGAAGTCGGCGTCGCTCGCCGCCGTGCTGTTCACGGAGACGTTGTCGCCGCCGCCCCCGCCCGCGCACGCACCGTTCACCCAGTTCGAGCCTGCGGCGCTCCAGACCAGGCACTGCGCATCCGCGGGTGCGCTGATCGTCGCCTTGAGCGCTGTCGCGCCGCTGCCCGAAGTCGCGCTGTAGTCCGTCAGGTCGGTGACGCTCCACACTTCCTGCCCTTGCGCGGCGTTCAGCTTGGTGGAAGCGGTCAGTCCTGCGTACCCGCTGGCCGCGTTCTTGTTGGCGGTCTGTTCGGCGCCGGTGAGGCGCGAGTCGTTACCCTGGGCAGCGGTGTTGGCGCCGGTTCCGTAGGGAATCTGCGTTCCGGAAATCTTTGTCGAGGCATCGAGGCCGGCGTAACCGCTCGCTGCGTTCTTGTTGCCGGTCACCTCGCAAGTCGGGCAGGAGAGCGTGAGATTGGAGCTGAGCGCGCCGCCGCCCGAAAGCGGGCCGTTGGTGGAGACGGTGCGGGACGTGGGCACTTTGGCGGCGAGGTCGGTGACCAGACTTGTGACGTCGGACTCCGCGTGCGAGTGCGTGAGCGGCGCCTTGCCGGCAAGGTCAGTTGTAAGCGACGTCACATCGTTTTCGGAGTGCGTGTGGACTGAACTGGCCTTGCCGGCCAAGAGGGAATCGCTGGTCGATTTCAAATAGACCACCGGATCGGAGCTCGACGCGTCAATCTTCACGGTGCCGGAGACGGTGGGTGACGCGAGGGGCGCGGACCCGCCGCCACCGCCGCCGGAAATCGTGCAGTCGGTGCGCAGTTGCCCGGCGTTATCCACGCAACTCACGCGGCCGGTCAAATTCAACTTCTGCCGCTGCGGGAGATTATTGCCGGCCTGCTGAAGAAATTGATAGTAGAGCGCCGGGGCCGTGGAGGAGGGAGCCTGCGCCTGGCGGCAAACGTCCGCGCTGACCGTGGCCACGTCGGGCACCACCCAGATCTCGGCGTGAATCCGCCCCTGGATGTTGAACGTCACGACGTAGTAGCTGTCGCCGGGCGTCGCGCCGAGGTTGGGAATCAGGTCGAGCCAGAGGTTGCCGTTGCTGTCGTTCAAATGCCCGTTCGCGTCGAGATAACTTTTCACCACGGTGGGGCCGTATTCGACGCTGTTATACGTAACCAGCTTATTACGCTGTGCAAACACCAGCCCGTATTCCGCGTGGCCGTTCACTGTGGCCATCACGTGCGGATTGGCGCCGAGGTCGTAAGTGGCGGTCACGTGGGTGGCGCTGAATGCGGCAGTGACGAGTGACAAGTGACAAGTGACGAGCCAGAGCCCCAGCCCCCAGCACCCAGAACCCAGCACCCTTTTCCTGACATCTGACACCCGACACCTGAAGCCTGTTTTCATCTTTCCTCCATCTCGACGACAAACTCGATCTGCGGGCCGCGCGCCAGGCCCGCCCCCCGCGCGCGCGTGACCAGGACTCCCAGGTCGTGCCGGACGATGCGCAGGTCCTGGACCTTGGAGATGTCGGGGTCCAATCCCGTCGTCGTGCCGTCCGGCACCGTGCGGTGATCGATGGCGAGGGGCAGGCAGAAGTCGGCGAGCGGCGCCGAAGTCAGCACCGTGTCCACCGCGCGGAGGTAATCGAGCGCGTCCTCGGCCAACCACTCGGGGTCGGTGCCGGTGATCGCCATGGCGCAGATGAAGCGAATCGACTGCGTGCGCAGGTCGGCGTCGGAGTTCGCATCAAAGGCGACTTCCTGCGCCACGAGCACGATCGCCGGCCAGTTCTGCACCGTTCCCGCTTCCTTGTAGAAAGCGGCAAAGGGTTTGAGCGCCCGTCCCGCCGGCCGCGCGGCGTTGACGATGTCGAGCGCCGCCTGCTGGTCGCGCTGCAAGATGGCGATCAGTTGGTTAACGAGCGGCTTGGCAAATCCTGCTTGGTAACGGACGTTCATGAATGCCTTTCCGAATGGTGAATAGTGAATGGTGAATAGTGAATGTTGAAATCCACTGTCCGGATCGGTTTCATTAATTCACTATTCACAATTCACCATTCACTATTTCTCGCCCCCCAGTTCCTTTGCCCCGAGCGCCAGGATCTTTTCATTGATTTGCTGTTGCACGATCTGGAGCCAGCGCTCGGCGCGCGCGTCCGTGAGCACGATCATTGGGCGCGCGGGCATGCGGCGCGTGCCAAGCTGATGGAACATTGCGTAGGGCAGCCGGCTGCCGATGGTTAAGGAAGCTTCGTCAGTTTCTTCGATGTGCCCCGGCGCGCTCGGCCCGATCAAGGAATCGCGCAGCGCGCCGGTACGGACGAGTAGGGGCGGGGCTTGCCCCGCGCTCAAAAAGGGCGATGCAAGGGTCGCCGAGGGCGGGGCAAGCCCCGCCCCTACGCGCGGTGATTTGCGTGGCGCCCAGGGCGTGCCTTCCGCACGGCCCTCGCTGGCGAATTGCTCGGCGATCATGGCGCGGAAGTCGTCGGCGAGGGCTTGGAGCGCCGGCGCCTGGTCCGCCAGCGACGACTGGAAATTCGCCAGCGCCTTGTCTACGGCTTCCGAATTATCCGTGTACGTGAAGGTGATCATGACGATTGGCTGTTATCTGTAGGGGCGATTCATGAATCGCCCCTATTTTGGAGTGCGGCGGCTTGCCGCCGCTTTGCTTTCCCCTGGCTCTGCCAGCCCTGTAAGGCCGAAGCAGAGCTTCGGCGAATCCAAGGCGGAAGCAGAGCTTCCGCACTCCAAATTCAAAATTCCTCGTCCTTTTTGAACGCCGCGCTGCTGTCCTCCGAATCGATGTCGGGCTCCTGGCCGGCGGTGCCGCCGAAGGCCGGGTAGACGTCGCCGGTGCGCGCCGTGGCGACGAAGAGCTTGTCGTAGGTGCCGCGCGCCAGCTCGGCGAGCATGTTTTCATACGAGCGTCGCAGCGAGTTGGGGTTCGCCCAGCCCGCCGGTGAGGCGTCCGGCCCGAGCAGCGAGAAGAGCGCTTCGCCCAGGTCGGCCGCCGCGCCCACTTCGTTGAGGAGCGCGAGGAGGGCAAAGGCCTGCGTGTTGTTCGTGGCCAGGCCGTCGAGCTCGTAGCCACGCCCAACCGCATGCGCCGTGATCCGCGCGCTGGCAGCTTCGATCCACGCCTGAATCTGCGCGTCGCTGGGGTTCTGGTCCGCCACGCCGCGCTGGAATCCCGGATAGTGAGCCGCAACCGCATCGATCGTTGTGAAGGACATTGATAGCTCC
>JAIQGB010000291.1 GCA_020072905.1 Terriglobia bacterium
GGACAATCCACGTGCGCATAGTGACGGTTCTTCGTCTCGTACTCGACGTGTGCAATCGCAATCGTGATCCCCCGCGCCTTCTCCTCCGGCGCGTTGTCGATCGAATCGAAGGCCCGGTACTTCACCTTGGGATTGTCCCTCGCCAGCACCTTCGTGATCGCCGCCGTCAACGTCGTCTTGCCGTGATCGATGTGCCCGATCGTCCCCACGTTCATGTGCGGCTTCGACCGATCAAATTTTTCCTTGGCCATGGTGGCTTCGCCTCAATAAGAGCTGTGATTCAACCTAAGAAACTGTGGAGCCGATGAGCGTCGCAGTCTCCACGCTCATACCAAGAGGCTCTCGCCGACTTCTGAATCCGCGTCGCCAATGAGGTGCTCATAGGTCACGGACTTAACGTATTCCCATTTTATTAGCGTGACAGGGACTGAGGGCACACCCCTTGGAGGCAAACTAGCTCCCGCCATTATCCATGCGCCCACTTCATCTTCGCGCATAACAAAGGCCTCAAAGGGATCTCCTTCCGGAACCAACCCGTGAAGAGCCTCCTTGCCGACATCGGACAGATGAAACCGTGCGGATTTGTTGGCGAGACTCATAGGGTCACTGCTGCAAGAAGCCCTTCTCCCCCATTCCCAAGCCGGACTTCACTTTTGCCTTCAATTCCTCGGTTGCCTCTTGTGTGGCAAAATCAAGGAAGTCATCTCCGATCTCTCGGGAGACGGCAATGCCCACTTGGCGGCTGGGTGTTTGAAGTACAATGACCCAACGTTCCCGGGCCATGTCCGCAACAACTCGCGCCACGCGACATTCCGTGCCCGCTTCCAGGAGAATCTTCTCAACCTCTTCTCCAAGCTTCCTAGCCCGACTGCGAAGCCTCCGCACACCGTACCGGACGGCCAACACGCTGCGCGCGTATTCCTCCTCGGAAATGCCAAAGTTCTTTGCAAATTCTCGCTGTAGTTCATTCAACTCCGGGAGCTCCCCCTTAGGGGCGTTTTGCGCCCGTCGCCATTCGTCTATGGAGACAGAGTAGTCCGAGACGTCAACCCGGATTTTCGGCATTTCCACCTGGCCTTGGGAGCTCATTTTCAGGTCCCAAAATCTCTGGAGCCGATGAGCGGAATTGAACCGCTGACCCCGTCCTTACCAAGGACGTGCTCTACCAACTGAGCTACATCGGCCCGCCGCGCGCCGCCTGCGGCGGCGGCGAAAATCGAAAACCGAAATTCGAAAATCGGCGAAGAGTCCGCGACGGGCTTCCTGCGATTTTCCAGTTTCGATCTTCGAGTTTCGAGCTGGAGCGGGAGACGGGAATCGAACCCGCGACCAACAGCTTGGAAGGCTGTGACTCTACCACTGAGTTACTCCCGCCCCTCACTTCAGTGACGAGTGACAAGTGACGAGTGACAAGACCCAAGTTTTGAATCCGCTTGCTTGTCACTCGTCACTCGCCACTGGTCACTGTCTTCCTGGTGGACAGGGGAGGATTCGAACCCCCGTAGCTCGCAAGGAGCGGCAGGTTTACAGCCTGCTGCCATTGACCGCTCGGCCACCTGTCCAGTTTGGGTCTAGGCCCGTCGTCCGCTGGTCAACAAGTATGACGAAGACTCCCTACTTTCCGTTTCGCCTGCAGCACCTCGTGGCGCCCGCGGATCCGGTCCGACGATTAGACACGAGAACAATCGCTTGCCCTCGGATGGGTGAGTGCAAAAAGAATTAGAAAAACCCGCTCCCGAATCCCGGCCCGCTCAACGGTGGCGCTTCCGGCGGCGCTCGCTAAAGCTGGAGCTGGCGAAGGGAATCGAACCCCCGACCCTCTGATTACAAATCAGATGCTCTACCAGCTGAGCTACGCCAGCCGTCACAAACCTGCAATTATAATGGTAAGGCATCCCAATTGCAAGGCCAAATCTTTTGGTCCAGATTTCTCCCTCTCCCCCCCTTCGCCCCCGTTCCCACAATAAAGTCCACGTGCTTCCCTGCCACTCCCTTCAATCCGTGCGCGAGAGAAGCGCGAGTCTCCACGCCGCGCGATGCGCCTCGTACTGCCGTCCCAGGTTTTTCGCAAGGAGATGGGGGCTCCCGCCGGCTGCCCATCGCGCCTGAAGTTGCCTTCTAGCCGCGCAGGTAGCGAGCGGGGTTGACGGGTGTCTCGTTCACTTGTACTTCGTAGTGCAAGTGGGGTCCGGTAGTTTTTCCGGTCGTACCCACCGCGCCGATCACTTGGCCGCGTTTGACCTCCTGGCCGACGACGACAAACATCTTGCTCAGGTGGCCGTATTTGGTAGTGATACCGAAGCCGTGGTCAATGAGGATAGCGTTGCCGTAACCGGCGTCCGGGTTGGCGGCAAAAACAATCCCGCCTGCACTGGCCTCCACGGCTGTCCCGGACGGAGCCGAGATGTCAACCCCGGCGTGGAAAGCGCCCTCCCCGCTCAGCGGGTCCATGCGCTGGCCGAACCCCGCCGTCAGTTGTCCCCGCACCGGCCAGATCGACGGCACCGTGGTGCGATCAAACCGCGGGTCGGCGAGCATACTCTGGACCACCGAATCCGTCGGGGAGTTGGCCGCGGCAGCCTTCATGAGGCGGAAAGCATAGAGGGAGGCGTTGTAACTGGATTCGACGTTGGAGTTGCTCTGCGTGGCAAGGGCCAACAGGGTTTGGGGTAGTCGCGGCCGCCGAGGCTCGCCAAAGCCGTAGGTCAAGGCGACCTCCGCAGCCAGCGATTGCAGAGAGCCCAGCTTGGCGTTCGTGTGGCTGACGGCGTCCTCCAGGCTCCGATACTGCGTCTTCAAGGCTTCGCGCTCGGTGCGCACGTTGTTGTAATCGGAAACCTTAAGTAGCATGCGAGCATAGCTGCTGGCCAAGGCCGTTACCGTGATGATCCCCACGATACTGAACGCGAGCAGCAGATGGACGCAGTAAAAGGGCAGCCGGATTTTGTGCAGCTTCCCATGGCCGCCTGGAAAGACGAGGAAAGTGTAAAATTTCTTTTCCACAAGTTCTCCGGTCCTAAGGATTATCTTATTCGGCCCCAGCCCCAAGACTCGCGTGTCAGGCCGGGGAAAGACGGAACACATTCGGGCCGTATCTAGGAATGCGCCGCCCATCCTAGTTTAGGAATTGAACATTTGTCAAGTTTTTTGGTCGCGCTCTTTTGGATGCGAAACGGTGCTCGGGAGCCGGTGTCGAAGAAAGGGAATTTGTGAATGGAATTCTCAGTCTGGTTGGACTATATACCGATGTCTATACCAGACGCCAATGGCCGCCCAGGTTGCGAGGGCCTTTGCAAGCCTGGGCTCAATCTCGGTCTCGATTCGCCCATCGGCTTTGGTCGGAGCGCATGGGTCGCCACGGTAGACCTTGCGCTGGGCGTGAACCTCGTTCATCCTTGCGGTAGGATGGCGGGCCTCTCGTCCCAGCAAGTGCACCTCGACTTGCCGGGCGTGGTCGGCCGATGATGACCATCGGCGGTTCGTGAGGGCTTTCTAATCATGCCAGTCAGGGCGTTCCAAAACGAGTCCGAGTTCGTCCGCTGGCTGCGCCGCATCGTGCCGGCGCGGCGCGGCCGGCTGAAATTGGGCATCGGCGACGACGCAGCGCTCATTGGTGTGGGCCGCGGCCAGGAGCTCATCCTGACCACCGACCTTTCCATTGAAGGCGTCCACTACTTACCGACGATCCACCCGCCGCGCTCGGTCGGGCATCGGGCGCTGGCCCGCTCGCTCAGCGACATTGCGGCGATGGGCGGGACACCGCGCTTCGCGCTCATCTCCCTGGCGATCTCGCGGCGGACGACCCGGCGCTGGGTCGAGGGGTTTTACGCGGGACTGCTCGACCTGGCGGGGCGCTTCGGCGTCGCGGTCATCGGCGGGGACACAGCCATCGTCCCTGATCGAACGGTCATTGATGTCATCGTCTGCGGTGAAGTGCCGGCGCGGCGGGCCTTGCTTCGGTCGGGCGCGCGGCCCGGCGACCACATTTTCATTAGCGGCCGCCTGGGACTTTCGGCGCTGGGGCTGCGGCTCCTCCGCGCGCGCCGTCGGCCACGGAGGTCAGCTGCCCCGTCGCCCCGCTTGTTCGCCGCTGCGATCCGCGCGCACCTGTATCCAGAGCCTCAGTGTGCGCTGGGGAGTTTTCTCGCCCGCCGTCGCCTGGCCTCCGCGATGATTGATGTGAGCGACGGCCTCTCCACCGACCTCGCGCACCTGTGCGCCGCAAGCAGTGTGGGCGCCTGGATCGGAGAAGAGTTGCTCCCGAAACCCCAGCCTGCGGACTTCGGCCGCGCCGAGCAATGGGATCCCACCGATCTCACCCTTCATGGCGGCGAAGATTACCAGTTGCTCTTTACCGTCCCTCGCGGCAGAGTCCGTCAAGTGCCGCGCGAGTTTCAGGGCATGCGACTCCATTGGATCGGCGCAATTTGGGTTTCCAAGCGGGTGGAACTCCTACGGCCCGACGGCACTCATCGGAGACTCGAACCGGGCGGCTGGGATCATTTCCGCAATCCGAGGGACTGAGCGGATCAGCGTTGTGCAGCTCTGGGAGCCTGCGCTGGCGGCTGCCCAGGTGCGGAGGGCTTGGCGGTAGCCGGCGAGGCCGCCGGCGGCGCGATCTGCTTGGCCGGTTGCGTGGCCCCGGGAGAAGGCGCGCCGGACGAGGATTTCGAGTTCGCGCTTCCGCCTGCAGAAGCCGCCGGGGCAGGCGTTGCGGGCTTGGGTTGCGGGGGACTGGTGACTGGCTTGGGGGTGGCGCTGCTGCCCGCGGCATTGCCGCTGCCCGTGCCCGGCCCGGACGGGGAACTCCCGGTTTGCGGTTCCTTTCCGCTCGGTGCGCCCGGCGGAGGCGTCTCACGCGCTCCCTCGCCGGCCGCTGGCCCGCCGGTCGCGAGCAATCGTTCTGCGCCGGCGCTCGCCAGGATTTCCTTGACTTGGTCGGGGCTGGTCAGCAACGGCGAGTCCGGGAAGTTTCCCACAGTCTGATCTTTCAGGGCCGCTTCCATGAACTCCATCCAGATGGGCAGCGCGGCTTTGGCGCCTTCCTCCTTGGGGCCCAGCGAGCGGTGATCGTCGAAGCCCACCCAGACGCCGCAGGCGATCTCGGGTGAAAAGCCGAGAAACCACGCATCCGCAAAGTCATTGGTAGTTCCCGTCTTGCCGGCCAGCGGATACTTCATGGCGAGCGCCTTGGCGCGGGTGGCGGTTCCCGACATGAAGACCTCGCGCAGCATGGACGTCTCGAGTCGTGCGATGGGGGCGGGCAGGACGTCCGTGACCTCCGGCGCAAAATCGTCGATGACCCGTCCGTCGTAGTTGGTCACGCGCTCGATCATGCGGGGAGAAATGTGCACGCCGTCATCGGGGAAAGTAGTGAAGGCGGAGGTGTGCTCGAGGAGCGTCAGGTCGGAAGCGCCGAGCGCCAACGGCAGGTTGGGTACCAGACGCGAGGTGATGCCGAACTTGCGGCAGAGTTTGATGACCTTGTCCACGCCGATGCCCGCGAGCAGCCGCACGGCGGGGATGTTGCGCGATTCGGCGAGCGCGTGCAGCAAGGTAATTGTTCCCAGGTACTTGTTATCGTAGTTGTGCGGCGACCACAGACCCGAAGAGGACGGGTAGCTGATCGGGGCGTCGACGATGGTGTCGAAGGGGCTGGCGCCGTCCAGCAGCGCCTGTGCATAAACGTAAATCTTGAACGAGGAGCCCGATTGCCGTTCGGCCTGCCGCGCGCGGTTGAACTTGCTCTCGTCGAAGTCGTAGCCGCCCACCATGGCGCGGATGGCGCCGGAAGGGTTCGAGATGACCACCAGCGCGCCCTGCACTTGCGGCCGCTGGTCGAGCG
>JAIQGB010000292.1 GCA_020072905.1 Terriglobia bacterium
TGGTGGCGGTGCGGGAGCGCACCCGCGAAATCGGCGTCCGCAAGGCCGTGGGTGCGAGCGCCAAGTCGATCCTTCGCCAGTTCTTCGTCGAGACCTTGATTGTCGCCTTCCTGAGCGGCGGCACAGGGCTCGGTATCGCTTACGGAGTCTGCGCCCTGGTAAACCTGATCCCCATGCCGCCATTCTTCGGCGGACTGCTGCCCACTTGGAAGGTGGCTTTTCTTTCATTCCTGCTTCTTAGCACGGTGGCGGTGCTTTCGGCTCTGTATCCAGCACGCCGGGCTTCGGTGATCGATCCGATTGAGGCGCTGCGGTATGAGCCGGGGGGATAAGTCGTCCACCGTTCGCTGTCACTCGTCCGGCTGAATTCCAGCGACAGCGGACCAAGGACGAAGGACAAAGGACTAAGGACCGTGTTCCGCGAAATCCTCATCCAATCCTGGATCGCGCTGAAGCGCAACAAGCTGCGCAGCTTTCTCACTATGCTGGGCATCGTCTGGGGGATTGCCGCGGTGGCGTTGCTGATCGCCTACGGCACGAGCATGCGCGTCGTCGTCATGGCCGCCTTTGATGCCTTCGGCAAAGGGGCGGTGATTTGCTGGCCCGCGCAAACCAGCGAGCAGGCTGGCGGCCAGCGTGCCGGCAAGCAGGTCCGATTTGAGAAAGAGGACATGGAGCTCATCGAGCAGGAAGCCACGCTGGTGAAAACCGTCTGCATGGAGACAGTGCGCTGGCTCCCGATCTCCTATGGCAACCGCATGGCGAACACCGCCATTCGCGGCGTCTGCCCCGAATACGGCGAGATGAGGAATGAAGTGCCGAGTCAGGGCCGCTGGATCAGTCCTGAGGACATCGTCGAGCGCCGCCGCGTGGTCTTTCTTGGCGCCCGGCTGCGGGAGAAACTCTTCAGCGGACGTCAAGCGGTCGGCGAGACCGTACGGATTTCGGGGGTTCGATTCACCGTCGTCGGGACGATGGACCGGAAGATTCAGGACAGCAACTACTTTACGAGCGACGACGAATCGTGCTGGATACCGTACTCCTCGGCCGGCGACCTCTGGAACACCCGCTACGCCTCCGTGCTGGTTTTTGAGCCCATCGCCCCGCAGTTCGAGAAGCAGTCCATGCAGCAGGTCCGGACGGCGGTGGCCAAGCGCCAGCGTTTTTCACCCACCGACGAGCGAGCCATCATGATGTTCGGCCGCGAGCAGTTCCGTCCGATCGTGGATGGGATCACCATCGGTTTCCAGGCCCTGTTCACTTTCATCGGTGCGCTGACGCTGGGCATCGGCGGAGTCGGGGTGATGAATATCATGCTGGTCTCGGTGGACGAGCGCATCCGGGAAATCGGCTTGCGCCGCGCGCTGGGCGCCCGCCGGCGGCACATTCAAGCGCAGTTCCTTTCCGAGGCCCTGGCGTTAACTCTGGTGGGAGGGATCCTCGGGATGGGTCTGGCCTACGCTCTTTCTGCGCTCATTGGGACGTTGCCGTTCTACGGGCCGCTTTATGAAGACACTTCGGGGAAGGGTGATATTCACCTGGCGATTTCGACGGCCACGATCCTCGTCTCCGCGGTCATCCTGATTGTGGTGGGATTGATCAGTGGCATGGTTCCGGCGCTGCGCGCTTCGAGGTTGAACCCGGTCGAAGCGCTTCGCTAACGTTGGAGGTGGCGGGCCCGGTCGAACTGGAAATCACCACCGGCTCCGGCAACATCGGTGTGCATAGTGGCGACGCTTCAACCGTTCAAGTCCATGCCACGATTCGTGTCAGCCGGCGTGTGGGGGCCGGGGATGCCCAAAGGAAGATCCAATACTTGGAGAACAACCCTCCCATCGAGCAGAGCGGGACCTTCATCCGTGTCGGCAAGATAGCAGACCCGGAGATCCGGCGGCATATTTCCATCAGCTACGATCTCGTCGTTCCCGCCGCGACGCGCTTGCGCTCGGAGACGGGATCGGGAGACCAAGCGATCGAAGGGATCAAAGGTCCGGTCAAAGCTTCCACCGGCTCGGGGAATATCCGCGTGTCGAGTCTGGACGACGAGGCGCGCCTGGATACCGGCTCGGGAGATATTGAGCTGGCCTCGCTCGGCGGAGCTGTCTACGCGGAAACGGGGAGCGGCAACATCCGTGCCAGCCGACTGGCCGGGCTCGTGCGAGCCCACACTGGCAGCGGCGACATCCGGCTGGAAGGAAACTCCAGCGGACCCGTGAGAGCGGACACCGGCTCCGGGAACGTCGAGGTCCACGGGGTGCAGGGAGCGCTGCGCGCGCAGACCGGCAGCGGAAACATCATCGTCGAGGGTGAGCCGCGCGGGGACTGGAAACTGGAAACGGGTTCCGGCAACGTGTCGATGCACCTGCCTCCCCAGGTCGGGCTCAATCTTTACGCTCACACGGGCTCGGGCAGCATCGACTCGAATCTTCCCATTACGGTCCAGGGAAAGATTAGCCGGTCGGAGCTCCGGGGGACCGTTCGCGGTGGCGGATCGCTCGTGGACGTCGGCACCGGCTCCGGTGACATCCACATCGAGTAGCTCGCCCGGCCTCGTTCCACTCCTTCACCTGTAATCCCCTCACCGGTGAGCTGCCGCGAAGGCAGCCCGCTGGAGGGGGGAGCCTGCCGCTCGGAATCTTTTCATCCTTGGAGGGGGCCGAGAAGTCCTCTCGCCCTGCCAGGGCAGACCATCGGCCCGGGGCTTTCATCTCTTCACTTCCGCTTCCATTCCCACTTTGCGCAACTCCGCCGCGGCGACTTCCGGCAAGAGAGAGTTGTAGTAGACCTCTTTCACGCTGTAGGACTTCGACGGGGAGCGAAGAACGGGGAGTATTTCAATGTGCCAGTGGTAATCATCCGCCAGCGACTGCCAGTGGCCGGTCCGCTCAAACTTGGCGTGCACGTTCGGCGAAGTGTGCAGCACCAATTGGTAGGCTGGCGCGACGGTCTCCAGGCGGCGGAGGATGGACTTCAGGAAACGCCCGAAGTGAAATTGCTTCTCCCAGGTTGTCAAGTCTTCCTCGAACGAGCAGTGATGCTGGGCGGGCAGAACCCACGTTTCATAGGGCACGCGCGAGGCGAACGGGCAGAAGGCCAGAAACAAGTCGTCCCATTCAATGGCCCGTGACTGGCCCATGAGTTCCTGTTTGACGATGTCGCAGTACAGGCAGCGTTCCTTGAGTTCGAAGTAGCGTTGTGCGGAGCGCAGCTCGTAAACCACCCGGCGGGGAATGAAGGGCGTGGCGGTGATCTGCGAGTGGGGGTGCTCCATGTCCTGGCCGGCGAGCACGCCTTGATTGCGGAAAACTGTGACGTAGCGGAAGCGGCGGTCCTTCTTCAAGTCGCCGATTCGGGAAACATACGCGCGCAGGATCTGCGCGACATGGTCGTCGCTCTGGGCGGAAAGCGGACGATGATGGTCCGGGTGCTCGACGACGATCTCGTGGGCTCCCAGGCTCCGCATTTTGTCGTAAATACCTTCCGCGCGTCGATGCGCGTCGCCCTCGATCCGGTAGAGGGGGCGCAGATGCGGAATCACTCGGACTTGCCAGTTGGGATGACCGTACGGGTGCTCGTAGGTGGTCCGTGGGGACAGGGCCTCCTGGCCGGGGCAAAGGGGACAGGCATTGGTCGCGGGCCAGCCGCCGTCGCCATCCTCCTGAATCACCCAGCTCTGAGTAATCGGATCTTTCCGAAGCTCCATTGGCCCTCCCTGGGTCCCGAGGCTGCCGGGTCTCCCCGCGTCAACCTCCTGTTTTGCCTCCCGGTACGGAGATGACCGGAATACCTCTTCCGCGGCAGTTTCGCGGCGTGCGTGGCGACGCCGCAGGTAAGGTGAATGGCGGTCCGCCCCACCTCGGCTCGAGTAGGCGAAAGGAGGCGGGGAATCTGCAAACGCTTACCTGGCGGCTGTATCGGCTTGGTTCTTGGACTGATCAATCGCTCACTGTGTCCCGGACAGAGAAAAGGTGCGTCAACAGGGGGCTGCCTCTATATTGCGATGCGCATCGTCGCTTGTCAAGGGGCGCGACCGGAGGCGATCGCTCTTCCCGCCCGTCTCTCGCCCCGCGCGTGGAACCGGCCCGGCCGCCTTCCTCATTATCCGGCTCTATTAGTCCCCCTGGCAACCCCGAAGTCTCGTGAATCCTTTGAGGTGGAATGACTTGCTCGCCTTGACGGTGAGGGTATAATAGGCCGCTCCGACAATTGGGGGTTCTGTAGCCTTTTCCGAACTCCGACTCGCCGACTTCTCTTCCGCCGAGCGCCAGGCGTTGTGGGGGCGAGCGCCGTAGGGAGTGCGCAACATGGTTATCCATTGTAAGCATTGCGGAGCCGCGTCGAAGGTGGACGATGCCAGGATGCCGGCCGGGCCTTTTCGGATCAAGTGCTACCAGTGCCAGAACATTCTGACCATCGAGCCACCCAAGGTCGGCGGAGTCGCGGCGCGTCTCGGGTCGAGCCTGCCGCTCGAGCCTCCGCCGCGGCCTTCGGGTAGGCCCATCACCGTGACGGGCAGCCTGCGCCCCCCGCAGTGGCCCACGGCCGTGAAGGAGGCCCCCACCGCCGTCATCGTTGCTCCGGAAGTCGAGAGCCACCCGGTGACGGACCGGACACACTATCTCCAGAAGATCGACCTCCTGAGCGCGCTCTCCTACGACGAGTGCCAAGTCGTGGAGAGCAAGCTGAAGCCCCGAGAGTTTCCTCCCAACCATGTTGTGGTCCGGGAAGGCGGTCCGGGGGACTCGATGTTCTTTATCAAAGCCGGCTTGGTGGAAGTCCGCAAAAAGGACTCCAACACCGGGATCGAATTCCTGCTCACGGAACTGAAAGCCGGCTCCTGTTTCGGCGAAATGTCGCTGCTCACCGGCAAGCCCCGCGCCGCGACGGTTCGGACCATGGAGCCGACCACGTGCGCGGTGCTGGAGAGCGCGGATTTCGAGGAGTTGATCCTGCACAACCCCAAGGTTGCGCTGGCGCTGAGCCGCGTCCTGGCGGAGCGCCTGGAGGAGTCCAACGAACAGGCGGGCATCGAATACGTCAACCTCCGCCGCATCCAGTTTGACGCGCGGGTGCTGAGTCTGCTGCCCCAGCAGATGCTCCTCCAGCACAAAATCATCCCCGCCGGCTACTCCAACAATCGGCTCACGCTCGCCATGGTGAACCCCAACAACCTGATCGCGCTCGACGACGTCCGGCGCATCATCAAGGGCGTCATCATCGAGCCGGTGGTGACCTCCGAGGATGACTTCAAGCGTTTCATGTCCACGACCTACCATGAAATGCTGAAGAAGGAGGAGGAAGAGAAAAAGAAAGCCAAAGATACAGCGGTCGCCTTGATGAAGAGCACGGGGGGCGAAAAAGCCGCCGCGGAAGTGGCCAAGCTTATGGCGCAGTCGGATACCATGGAAGGCATCCTGGATTCTCTCCAGAGCGAAGCGCTCAAGGCCATCGAAGTCGAGGATGTTCAGCAGGTCTCCGAGAATGTCACCGACCTTTCCAAGTCCGCGGAGGACGCGCCGATCATCCGCATGGCCAACAACATCCTGGCCCTGGCCATCAAGAAGGGCGCGAGCGACATCCACGTGGAGCCGCAGGAGAACGATGTCGTGGTGCGCTTCCGCATCGACGGCACGCTCCAGCAGGTCCAAGTGCTGGCCAAGAAGGTCCAGATGGGCCTCGTCTCGCGTTTGAAGATTCTCTCCAAACTCGACATTGCCGAGAAGCGCCTGCCGCAGGACGGGCGCATCAGCGTGCGCATGGAAGACCGTCCCATCGATTTCCGCGTCTCGACGATCCCCTCAAAGTGGGGCGAGAAGGTCTGCATGCGCATCCTCGATAAGTCAAACACGATTCTGGGCCTCGACAAGCTCATCTCCGACGAGGTATCGCTCGCCCTGGTGCGCGACATGATCGCGCAGCCCTATGGGATCATTTACGTCACCGGGCCCACCGGCTCGGGCAAGACCACGACGCTCTATAGCGCACTTGCCGAATTGAACGATCCCGACGTCAACATTTCAACGGCCGAGGACCCCATCGAGTACGACCTGCCGCGCATCAACCAGGTCCAGGCCCATAAGGAGATCGGGCTCGATTTCGCTCGCATCCTGCGCGCCTTCCTGCGCCAGGACCCGGACATCATCCTGGTGGGCGAAACGCGCGACAAGGAGACGGCCCACATCGCCGTCGAGGCGGCCCTGACCGGCCACCTGGTCTTCACCACACTGCACACGAATGATGCTGCCGGAGCGTTCACGCGCCTGGGGGAAATGGGCGTCGAGCCGTTCCTGATGTCGAGCTCCACGATCGGCATCATCGCCCAGCGCCTTACCAAGCGCCTCTGCCCGCACTGCAAGGAGCCCTACACTCCGGACGAGATGGCGCTCAAGTACATGGGCTTGCCTGCCAATTCCGGCCACACCTTCTACCGCCAGAAAGGTTGCGACCAGTGCTCGTTTACTGGATACAAGGGGCGCGTGGGTGTGTACGAGGTTCTGCGCATGAACTCGGCCTTGCGCAAGGTGGTCGTAGCGGGCGGCAAGAGCGAGGAGATCGCTGAACTGGCCGTCCACAACGGCATGAAGACCCTGAAGGATTACTCGGTCTGGCTGCTCGAGAAGGGCATGACGACGATGGAAGAGGTCCTGCAAGTCGTCTCCGTGCGCGAGTAGCCGGGATCGTGATTGTGACCTGCGGGGCCCGTCCCGCCTGAAGCGGGACGGGTCTTTTGGTGTATGGCCTATTTCCTCGGCATCGACGGCGGCGGCACGCGGACCACGGCGTGGCTGGCGGACGAGCGGAAGCGCATCCTCGCCCGTGCGGCCTCCGGGCCCGCCAACCCGCTCAAGGTGGGATTCGACGCTTCCAAGCGGGAAATTCTGGGAGCTGCCCAGCAGGCTCGGCACCAGGCCCGCCTGAAGAATTCGCACGTGCTCGACGCGGTCACCGTAGGCTTGGCGGGCGTGGACCGTCCGCAGGTGCATGGCCGACTCTTTCGCTGGCTGCGGCGCGCTATTCCGGCGCATCATCACCTGCTCACCTCTGACGCCGCCATCGCCCTGCGCGCGGCGATTGGCGATTCACCCGGCGTCATCGTGATTTCGGGAACGGGCTCGATTTCCTTTGCTCGTGACGAGCGGGGGCGTGTCCTGCGCTCCGGCGGATGGGGTGCGCCACTCGACGATGCGGGCTCGGGATACGACCTCGGCCGCAAAGCCATCATTGCGGCACTGCGGGATTACGACGGCCGCGGACCGTATACGCAATTGACGCGCAAAATCTGCCTGGAACTAAAGATACCCGATATCACGCAGGTAATCCTCCAGCCGCTGAACCCGCACGATATCGCCGCCCTTTTCCCGCTTGTGCTGGCGGCGGCGCGGCGGCGCGACTTCGTTGCCCAGCAGTTGTGTGAGGAAGCCGGGAAGGATTTGCTCCGCCATCCGCCCGTCGAAGGCGCGTTGGCACTGGCACGCGACCTGGCTGAACCGGACTGACGCGGTGCCGTGGCCGGCCCGGGCCGCAGCCGGTCGTAGCGCTTCCCCTCCCCGATGAGTTCCCCTCGCGCCTCCTTTCTCCCGGAGGCAAGCGTTGCCGTGCGGGCGGCAGTCGATTATCATCGCCCAGGCGCAGAGTGCCGGACGGGACGGACCCCATGTCATTGATGATGGAAGAAATCTTCGATCAGCCGCGAGCGTTGCGGCGCACCTTCAAAGCGGAGCGCGAGCACGCGGAATCGTTCAAGGTGTTCGCGCGCCGGCAGGGCTTCCGGCTGATTGTGCTCGTGGCGCGCGGCACCTCGGACAACGCGGCGCGCTTCGGCCGTTACCTGCTCGAACTGACCACGGGGATTCCCGTTTCCATGGCCGCGCCTTCCCTGCACACGCTCTATCACGCCCGGCTCGACCTGCGCCAGGCGATGGTGGTGGGCATTTCCCAGTCGGGTGAAGGGGCGGACATCAACCTGGTTCTCAAGTCGGCAAAGCGCCGGGGAGCCTTCACGGTCGGCATCACCAACGAGGCGCGTTCGACCATGGCCCAGATCGCCGACGAAGTCTTCCTGGTGCGCGCCGGCCGACAGAAATCCGTGGCGGCGACGAAGACTTACACGGGCCAGCTCCTGATGTTCTACCTGCTGGCGGGAGGGAAGGCGGCATGAGCCTCCT
>JAIQGB010000293.1 GCA_020072905.1 Terriglobia bacterium
GAGGCGGTGGCGCACGTCGAAGTCAGAAAGAGCTTTCTCTGCCGCGAGGTCCATGGAATTCTGCGGGAAGTTCGGGTCGCGGCTCGTGGTGAAGGCGTTGGAGTTTGTGTCAATAGACTTGGAGAATGTGTAGCCGCCCAAGATCGCCAACCCATTCGAGTAGTGTCTTTCAACCTTCATCTGCAGAGCGTGATAAGAAGACCTGCCCGAAGATTGTGTGTAAGAGAAACCGGAAAGATACGGATAAGGCGCCAGCGCGGTCTGGGTCAAGGGGTCAGGGCGAGGCTGGTTGGGATCGGTTTCCCGCGGGAGGCGCAGTCCCCGCGTTCCCACATAGCCTACGTCCAGAAGCCACGACCGCGGGAACTCATGCTGCACGTCGAAATTCCACTCGTGGATCAGGCCATCCTGAAAGTCAAGCTGGAACGGGCTGACGTTCGGGAAGAAGGGTCCCACGAGGCCCGCCAGAGCACCCTGGATGACCGCTCCACTGCCCGGCACCAACTCCCCGCCTGCCAGGGCCGGTTGCACGGCGCTGATATTGCCCGCGCTGAGTCGGACGAAGGGCGGGTTGGCGCCCTTTTGGAAGAAGACGTCGCCAAACGTCTGGTTATAAAAAACGCCATAGCCGCCGCGCAGCACCGTTCGGGAGTTGTGAAAAGGCTGCCAGGTGAACCCGAAGCGCGGAGCAAAATCATCCTTGTCCGGATGCTGAAGCGAGCGATTCTCGCCCGTACTCCCCAGCGATCCGTTTCCCACCGGAACGAAGAGGCCGGTGTTGGGGTCGTAGGCTTCCTGCGTGACGACTTTTTTGCCGGCTACCAGCAGAAGCCCCTTGCCAAAGTCGAAGTTGGAAAAACGGTCGTATTTGTCGGTGGACAATCCCTTGTACTCGTACCGAATGCCCAAGATCAGGGTCAAATTCGAACGCACTTTCCATGTGTCCTGACCGAAGAAGTCGTACTCCCCCAAATGCCCGGAGATGTTCTGCTCGAATCCATTAAGCCAGAAGGTGGGCAATCCCAACAGGGCGTCCGCGACGCCGCTTCCCAGGACGCAATTTGGAGAAACGCAGCTGAGGAGCTGCCCGGCCCCCGGTGGGAGCTGGCCGAAGCCCCCCGTCACCAACCCCGTGAAATCGAACTCGCCGCGAATCACAGAGTCGATGGTGAAGTTTCCCCGCTCCACCGAGCGCAGGTCAACCCCGTAGGCCAGGGAGTGGTTCCCGTAAACGTGAGTCACGGTGTCGGCCGCCTGGAACGTATTGACGGCGCCCCGCTGCGGGTCCGTGTTGTTGGCTCCCAAGCTGTCATAGCCGGCAAAATTCAGGATCGGGACGCCGATCTGGGTTGCGTTGGTCGTCGTGATCCCTTGGATGCCGAGTTGCTGGGCGAGAGTGTTTCCCTGGTCCTCGGTCGTCTCACGAATCTGCCAGCGGTTGTAGCCCAGTTTGAGTTCGTTGAAGAGCGTGGGGGTGAAGATGTGTGTCCAGTCGAGCCCGGCCATCTGGTAGGCATCGTGGGTCGAAGTACCATAGCCCGGCACATTCGTTTGCGCTGCCCGGGAACTGGTGTTGGGCGGCAGGACCTCTCGGTCGAAGTTCACATTGTAGCGGAAGAAGAGGTTGTCCGTGGATCCCCATCTCTGGTCGACTCGGCCAAAGAAGTTATCCATATCCACCTTGCGGTTTACTTGCGCAATGTAGTTGACCCCGCCGCAGGTCGCACCGGGAATATTCGGCCGGGGATAAAGGTTCACCAACGCTTGTCCGGCCGGGTCAGGCCCGCCCGGCAGCACCTTGTTGATGTTGGTAAAGGGTTGGACCTGGCCGCCAAACAGGGCAAAAGGATTGATCAGTAGCGTCTGCACAGGGCAGTCCGGGGCAAGATCGGCGGCGAAATCTCCGCTGCGCTCCGCGAGCGTGGGAACACGCGCCCGGTTGAAAAACGAACGGCGGTCGCGGAGCCCTTCGTAGAGGACAAAGAAAAAGGTGCGATCCCGCCCGTCATAGACGCCCGGCAGCTTGAAGGGCCCGCCAAGGGCGCCCCCAAATTGGTTGCGGCGGGAGGGCGGCACTGTGGGATCAAAGAAGCTCCGCGCGTCCAGACTGCTGTTGCGCAGATACTCGTGCAGGGAGCCATGGAACTGGTTCGTGCCGGATTTCGTCACAATGTTGACCTGCGCGCCGGCGTGAGCGCCGAATTTGGCATCGTAGCCCCCTGTTTCCATGCGCAGTTGGAGGATGGAATCCAGCGGAGGCACGACGGTAAATTGGCCGACGCCAATCGCTGTGTCGTCAAGGCCATCCAGCCAATAGGAGTTCATGGACTCCTGCAAGCCGTTCACGTTGATGGCGCCACCGCGATCGCTGATTCGGGAGCCCGGAGTTCCGGGGACCACGCCCGGAACAAGCAATGCCAGTTGCAGGAAGTGCCGTCCATTCAGCGGAACCTCGTTAGCCATCACTTGCCCGACTGTCGTGCCCACGGAGGAGTTCTGCGTTTCTACTACGGGCGGAGCACCTTTGACGGCCACGGTCGTGCTCTGCGCCCCGAGCTTCATCTGGAGGTCCACCTTCAGATGCTGGTTCACGGTGAGATTGATCGGCCCCTGAAACATTCTTGCGAACCCTGGTTTCTCCGCTGTCAGTTCGTAAATTCGGGGCGGCAAGAGCGCGATTTCGTAAGTTCCGTCGTCCAGGGAGGAGACGCTACGCGTGAGGCCCGTCCCCTGCTCCCTGGCAGTAACGGTGGCGCCGGGAATGATGGCGCCGCTGGGGTCAGAGACCGTACCGGTGATACTGCCCTGGAAAGTCTGTCCCCACGCAGGGAAACATGAGAAGCCGATTGCCAGAAGCAAGCACGCGAGTGACACACATCTCGGGAAACGCATCGTGACCGCACCTTTCTCGCCCACTACCATCGCTCTGGAGTAGGTCCGCGGCTGTCATTCTACCCTAACATTGACCTGAAGCCAGCCAGGATAGCAACCGACTATGCCAACTTCCTCGCACCGACTTCCTTGGCTGACCACGTGAGCTCTGCTCATCTCCAGCCGTGCCGAATGGATTGGATGGTGTTGGAAACCTTCCGGCTCTAGCCGGGTCAGAATGGCGGTTCCGCAACCTGCACCCGACGGATTGGCTCCGCCACGGACGCCCCAACCTTCTCCTGTTTCAGCACAGCCACGGGATCCTACGGAGCCAATCGCTTCCGCCTTGCGGTCAACTCCCTCTTCCTGGAGCGCTAGGTTTTGGGGTAGCGCGCTCTCGGTGCGGAGCGGAGAATCGGGATCCACGCGCCACACCTCTATGGCGACAGATTAGGCTTCCAGAATGCCAGGATTCGACGCTCCTGACGACGGGTCTCATGTGTCTGATCGGAGAGTCGGACTCAAGGAATGTCCCGAGGCGGCCGATCGTGCAAGTAGGTTTTTAGCAGCACTCAGAGGAGGGAACCAATTCACAGCGGCCGGAGCCAAAGAACACAGCGCCACGTACATCAGCCGACCAGGTTGGGTGAGGCACCACCTTCATCCTTCTCGAGAACTCCCGGGGTGACAAATGCGGAAAGCGCGCCCGATTTACACCGCTCGACGCCGCGATATCTATCCGGCGGGGGACCCGGTCATGACCGAGTGAAGTCCGTGCGGCTCCAGGATAATGACCGAACCGCCGTTCACACGGATCAGTCGGCGTTGCCTGAAGTCCCCCAAAATACGGCTGACACTCTCGCGCGAGGACCCTATCGACCTGGCGATTTCCTCGTGAGTCAAGTTAAGTGGGACGTGAACCCCCTCGACCGTTTTCTGACCGTGCTCGGCCGCCCAAGCCAGCAGAAAATGGGCGACCTTGGCCGGGGTGCTAGGGGCGAGAGCCAACAGGCTGGTTTTCTCCCAAGCCTTATGAAGCTCCATACTCAAGTGCTTTGCAACGCTCAAAGCGACATCGGGACTGGCGCGGAGGAACTGCAGGAACGGAAGGCGGGGAATGAAACTCACTTGGCTAGGCTTAAGGGTTTCAGCACTTGCCAGGTAGGGACTGTTCGAGATTACGCTGCTCAGCCCGAGCACTTCCCCCCGCTCCACGAGGCGCAAAGTAATGCTCTGCCCATCTCTGGAGTTGGCCGTGAGTTTGGCCTGGCCGGAACAGAGGATGAACAGCCCGCGCGGGGATTCGCCCTCAACAAACAGCACGGCTCCGCGGGGATACAGGGCAGTCTGGCGAAGGGAATTTAGATGACTCAGTGCGGCGTGAGGGAGGTGGCAAAAAACACCCTCCTCCCGCATCACGCAACCGAAACAGCTTTCGATCACGTGTAGGTTATACGGTCCTGGATTTGTGTTCATAGGGCCGAATTAGCCCTTTCGACGGGACATTGTGTCACTTTGACTCCCCAAATGCAAGTTAGTCTGCCGGAACGAAACTCGGGTGAAACGCAAAAGCGAAGGGCCCTTGCGTCGAAGAGAGCAAGTCTGTCTAGGTGATGAATGCGGGCTTTAGGTCCTGTGACGACGGTCACAAATACCCTTCTCTGCCGTCACTGACCGCCCCAACTGGTTTTTCGATAATCGCCTCTGGAGGGAGATGAGCGGTGGTTCGCCCGTTCCTGCCCAAAAGGTTCGATAGTTCAATGCCTGCTTGGGGTTGCCCAGCCTCTGATCGGATTCCTTCCAGTCGGCTGAATGCAGCCCGCAGGAAGGAGAACCACCTGGGCAGGCTCACAGTCCACCAAGTCAGCACCATCTGGAGGAGTCCCGGCCTCCACGGGAGGCGTGCTTCAGTCAAGCCCTGCCCGTGGGTGCTGGTCGCAACCTGGAGCCTCTGTAGTTCTCAAAGAAGGAGAGGTGGTCTCGATGCGCCGAACGCATAGGTCATTTGCTGTTTCCGCAGTCATCGCCCTCGGAGTTGCGGCCGCGCTTTTGGCGATTCTCGGCCAGGAAACCCCCACCTACGGCATTCCCGCCTTTGCCCGCAAGTATCAGACCTCGTGTTCCACTTGCCACAGCAATTACCCGGAACTCAATGATTTCGGGGAGGCTTTCAAGAAGAACGGTTTTAAGTTTCCCCAAGATGACGAGACCTTCGTGAAGGAGCCCCCCGTGATGCTGGGTGCCAAAGCCCAGCGCGAGGTTTTCCCCAAGGCTATCTATCCGGGTGAAATCCCGGGGACGATTCCCATTGGTTTCCGCTACTCCGGGGTCGCGACCTACAACGGCAAGCAGCCCCTGTCTCTAGGCTACTTGCCGCGGACCGATCTGTTTACCCCCGGGGCCTTCTCGATATTTGCCGCCGGGGATTTCGGGCCGAACATCTCGTTCTGGGTCGATGACGACATCTCATCGGGAGGGTCCGGGGCTGATGGCGGTCTCGGCGACGGGTATTTGAAGGTCAACGATGTCGGTCACTACTTGCATCTGCCCAAAGACGCTCTGAATGTGCGGTTCGGCCAGTTCGAGTTGGACTTGCCTTTCAGCCAGGCCCGCAGCGTCAATCTTTCCGACTACGACATTTACGATCAAGCGAGCTTTGCAGGCGTGCAGGGCTCTACGGCTAACCCGTTCGCATTCGCCGCGCCGCAACGCGGGATCGAATTCGGCGGCTACCCGAACGACGGAAACTTCGCCTGGTCCGTGTCCCTGGTAAACGGCAGCAACGACGGCCCGGCGTTCCGAAACTCCAAGGACGTCTACGTGCGCGTCTCTCAGCGGTTCAACCTGGAACGCGATCCCGCCGTCCGCAAGGAAGTGCGCGCCGCCGGCCCCACCGGCCCGCGCGATCACACTTCGATCCGCTTCGGCGGCTTCTATTACTACGGGCGCAACGCGA
>JAIQGB010000294.1 GCA_020072905.1 Terriglobia bacterium
TTATTCTGACTTCTGACTCCTGACTTCTGACTCCCTCTTTTTCCTCGCGCTCACGACACGTGGAATCCCGCGCAGGTCGGCCTTGACCTCGATATCTGTCCACGCCGATGTAGCGCCGACCTTTAGGTCGGCACCATCACCTGCCGGGCCAAAGCCAGGTGCTACGTCGTGCCCAAGAAGCGAAACCACCGCGTCGCGCATATTGTAGCCAATCTCGACGACCACATGGCCCCCGGGCTTGAGCACCCGAAGCGCCTGCGGAAACAGGCGGCGATAGATCTCGTCACCAGTTTCGAGATCGCCCAGCGCCACGCGCGGCTCAAAGTCGCGGACCTCCCGCTGAACCTTGTCCAGCTCATCGCGCGAGACGTAAGGCGGATTCGACACCACGAAGTCAAACGTCCCCAGGAAGTCGTCATCCAAAAACCGTCCAAGCAGATCGCCTTCCAGAAATTTGATGCGCTCGGGCATCCCGAGCCGCAGGGCGTTTTCGGAGGCGACCACCAGCGCCATGCGCGAGATATCCACGCCGAAGAGGATGGCGCGCGGCAGCTCCGAAGCGAGTGCCAGGGCGATGCAACCGGAGCCCGTGCCGACGTCCACGATGTGCAGACGCGCGTCTTTCGGGCAGCCACGGCGCTCGAGGATGTCGAGCACGGTCTCGACCACGTGCTCGGTCTCCGGGCGCGGAATGAGCACGTCCGGCGTGACGACGAAATCGAGTCCCCAAAATTCCTGGTGTCCCGTGATGTACTGCGTGGGCTTGCCAGTCGCGCGCTCGGCGATCAGGTCGAAGTAGCGGTCGATCGTCTCTTGCGGGACTTCTTTCTCAGGGTGCGCATAGAGAAAGCCGCGGTCGCAGGCAAGCAGGTGCATGAGCAGCAGCTCCGCGGCGAGCTGTGCCGAGGGCACGTGGTGTTCGAGGAGGGTTTTGAGGCCGGATTGGAGGGTTTCGCGGAGTTGCATCGTAACTGTAGCGACGCTCAGCGCGCCGTAGCGCCAGCTTCCAGCCGGCTGTCGACTGCCGCCAAGATGGCGGCGCTACAACGGCGGTCGGAGATCGCCGCTACAGTTTACGCCGCTTCGCTCTCACCATTGAGCTTTTTGGTCTGGTAATGAGTAATGAGGGCCTCGATGATGTCGTCGAGCTTGCCGTCCATGATGCGGTCGAGCTGATGGATAGTGAGGCCGATGCGATGGTCGGTGAGGCGGTTCTGGGGGAAGTTGTAAGTGCGAATCTTCTCGCTGCGGTCGCCCGTGCCCACCATCGAGCGGCGCTCCTCGGTGATCTGTTTCTGCTGTTCCTGAAGCTTCAACTCGTAGAGCCGCGAGCGCAGCACGCGCATCGCCTTGGCACGGTTCTTAATTTGGGATTTCTCGTCCTGGCAGGAGACGACGATGCCGGAGGGCAGGTGTGTGATGCGCACGGCGGAATAAGTGGTGTTCACCGACTGGCCGCCGGGCCCCGAGCTGCAAAACGTGTCGATGCGGATGTCTTTAGGGTCGATCTGGATTTCAACTTCATCGGCCTCGGGCAGCACCGCCACGGTAATTGCCGAAGTATGGATGCGTCCCTGCTGCTCGGTCTCCGGCACACGCTGCACGCGGTGGACGCCGCTTTCGTATTTCAGTTTGCTATAGACTTTCTGGCCTTCGATGACCGCGATGACTTCTTTGAGGCCACCCACACCCGAAAGGCTAGAGGACAGCACTTCGACTCTCCAGCGCTGCGACTCCGCGTAGCGGCTGTACATGCGGAAAATTTCCTCGGCAAATAGCGTGGCTTCGTCGCCGCCGGTGCCGGCGCGGATTTCGAGGACGATGTTCTTGTCGTCGTTCGGGTCGCGCGGGACCATCAGGGTTTTGATTTCCTGCTCGACCTGCTCGCGTTGCTTCTCCAAGTCCGTGAGCTCTTCGTGCGCGAGGGCCTTCATTTCAGAATCGGACGAGGATTCTTCCAGGAGTTCCTTCGCGCCACGAATCGATTTTTCGATGTCCTTCCAATGGCGAAACTTCTCGACCACTTCGCTGATTTCGGCGTGGGCCTTGGCGACTTTCTGGTAGCGTGCCGCGTCCGCCAACACTTGTGGGTCGCTGAGCTGCGCGGTCAGCTCGTCGTACTTCTTTTCGATTTCGGCGAGCTTTTCAAGAAATTGCATGTCTAAAACCATGGCGTCGGAAGCCAGGAGTCAGAATCAAGGGCTGCCTCTCGGCCCGCCTCCTGCTCTGCTGCCTACTGTTTTTTCCGTACTCCCTACTTCCTACTTCCGCTCTTGCTATGCGACGACGAGTTCCCCGCCGCGGGATTTCTCCATTTCCATCGCGGCTTCGAGGGCGCGGATGGCGGTTTCGAGCTGCGCGTCGTTCGGCTCGCGCGTGGTGATACGTTGCAGCCAAAGGCCCGGCTGCGCGGCCCAGCGCCAGAGCGGCCCTTGGGCCTTCGCCGCAAAGCGGATGAATTCGTAAGAGACGCCCACGATGAGGGGCAGCAGGAGCAATCGCCCTGCCAGCCGCCCGGCGAACGATTGGAATGGCAGGAACATGTAGAGCACCATGGCGATGACCATCACTACGAGCAAAAAACTCGTGCCGCAGCGCGGATGGAAGCGCGTGCAGTCGCGCGCCGTGGCCAGGTCAAAACGGCCCGTCTTCTCGTATGCCCACACCACCTTGTGTTCCGCGCCGTGATATTCGAAGATACGCTGGATGTCCTTCCACTGCGCGATCAGCCACAAGAAGCCGAGAAAGAGCAGGATGCGGATCACACCATCCACCAGATTGAAAACCAGGGTGCTTTTCGCTGCCAAGTAGTGGCCTTGCACCTGCGTCGCGAGGTAAAGCGGCAGAAACTTGTAGAAGAAAATGAAGAATCCCAACGAGATGGCGAGGTTGAGGGCGAGCAGCCAGTTGTTCAACTCCGGCTTCTTCTCGCGGGGCTTCGACTCCTTCTCCTCGAGCGCCTCCGCGGCCGAATAGCGCAGGGCGCGGATTCCCAGCACCATCGCCTGCCCGAGCGTGCCGAGTCCGCGCAGGAGGGGATATTTCAGCCACGGATACTTCTCCGACGGCCGCACAAGAGAATCTTGCAACACCGCGATGTCTCCCGCGGGGCGCCGCACGGCCACGGCGAAGGAATGCGGCGAGCGCATCATGACCCCTTCAATGACCGCTTGCCCTCCCACCAGGATTTCCTCCGGGCCCTGGAAAAACGGCAGCGCGACGAGGCGCAGCGCCCGGCGCACCGCAGTCGTGAACTTTGAGCGGAGGCTCTTCATACCATCCTTCTGAGCGACAAGAATCTTATCATGAGCCGTGAGCGCTGCCAGAGCGCTACGGGACTCCCCGGCTCAAGGCAGTTTCCTACAGGAGATTAGATGCTCCGGCGCGGCCTGTCAGGCTAGCATTCAGAATATCCGGACTCCGGCGGGGTGTCAATTCGGCGCCCCCCGGGAGCGGCCGTGCGGAATGTGCCAGGCACCTCACTTTCGTTGGAATTCCGGGCCTGCGGGTTTATAATGCCCGGGATTTTCGAGCGCTCCGCTGTAGCCTGTGATTTGAGGGACAATCATGATCGGAGCCGAGCCGCGCCTGGGCGATCTGATTGACGACTATTGCCACCGCTGTCGTCTGCTGCTCAATCACGCCATTGCCAGCCTGGTGGATGGGCACGTTGTGAAGGTGATCTGCCAGACCTGCTACTCCGAACACGCCTACCAGCACGGGCAGGGCGGCAAGAAGAAAACCGGCCCGCGGGCCACCTTGTTTGACCAGGTCCTCGCCAAGGTCTCGTCCCCTGAAGAGGATTCCGAAAGCGTTGCCACGAAGAAGAAACCCGCTGAGCCCGCTCGCCATATCACCCGGCGCAAGGGAAAGTCGCCGCGCTCGAAATCCTGACTCGCCAGACCGCGCTCACCCATCACGTCGCAAGACACGGACTTGATTCACGGACCTCAACTCGTAATGCGTGCCTCGCCATTCGATTCGACGCGTGAATGCCGCAAGGAGGAAGTTGTAGAGCATCACCCAGGGCACGAGCGGCGCCAGTTGCCAATAACGCGCGCCCAGACGTTCCAGCGTCACACTCTCTTCGGGAAAAAGTTTGCGTGCCACGGTCGTCCGCACGTGGCCTTTGGCCATGCCGAAGGCGAGGATCGCGACGAGGGCCAAGGCGATTGCGGCGCGAGCCTGGAAGGGGGTGGCAGGGCAAGCCAGGAGTCCCAGGCCCATCAGCAACGTCCCGCAATACAACAGGTGCGAGGCAAGTCCCAGCCACCAGAGCCGCGGCGCATAGACACGTGTGATGATGATCTGCCGGTTTGACCAGCGCAAAAAGTCAGCGAAGGAGGATTCCTCGCGGGAGGCGACCAGACAGCGGGGTTCGAAGTGAATCCGGCCGTGAGCCTCGCGCACGGCGCGCGTGAGCGCGTAGTCGTCGCTGACGGTGTGCGCCCAATAGCGCTCGGCGATCTCGAGGCGGCGGAAGTCTGCAGCGCGGATGGCCATCGAGCCGCCCCAGGCAAAGTTGTGGTCGTGGTCTCCGAGCAGCGTGGCGACGGAAGTGTCCCAGGCGGCACGCAACTGTGAGACGATATTTCCGCCGGGAAGGTACCAGCGGAATCCCGTGCTCACAGTTACCTGAGGGTCGGCGAGCGGCGCCAGGAGCGAGCGCAGCCAGTCGTGCGAGGGGCGAGCGTCGATGTCGGCGAAAACCAGAACCTCCACTTCGCCTTCCACCGCTTCGACTCCACGCAGCAGATTGTTGACCTTTTCTCCGCGCTCGTCCACATAGCCGGCGACGACCAGAGACGTCTTCGGGCCGCCATCCACATGGCGAGCCAGATGGTCGGAAATGAATCGCCAAGCGGGATCTTTTTCATCTGCCACGACCAAGACCACTTGGTAGGCCGGGTAATCCTGGTCAAGAAAACTTGCGAGGTTGACCTGCAAGTCCGCGTCAATTCCTTTGCAGGGGATGATGACGGCGGCAGAAGGGAACCAGGTGCCTCGTGGCGCTTGGAGGCTCCTGTGGACAAAGCCTTGAAACTTGTAGCCGTCGCGTAGTGACACGAGGCTCTGAATAGCGAGCAACGCCGCGAGCACGAAGAATAAGTTGAGAGCGAGGTTGATGGTCAGGCGCAGGTCCCCTGTTTGATCTCCGCGCAACCCTGTCGAGAAGGGAGTCTAGCACAACCGCATTTTCGCGCCTCTTCGAGTGCGGCTTGAGTTTTCGCCGCATCCTTCTTATAGTCGCGCGCGGGTGCAGCGATGGTAGCTCTGGAAATCCTCCTCGTCGGCGTGCTGCTCGCCTGGGTTGGCCTCGGTCTCCTGACCGTTTGGGGTCTGACCGGGACCCGAATTCTCAAGCCCGGCCAGCCCGCGGAGCTGCCTTCTCCCGCGCCGAGGATTTCTATCCTAGTGGCCGCGCGCGACGAGGAGGAGGCCTTGCCGGCCGCGCTCGAATCCCTGCTCGCGCTCGACTATTCCGAGTACGACGTCATCCTGGTGGACGACGACTCGACGGACCGCACCGGAGCGATTGCCGATGAGTGGGCAAAGCGCCCTGCCTCTGCGGGCCGGCTGAAAGTGATCCATAACCACGAACTCCCGCCCGGCTGGCGGGGCAAAGTCCACGCGCTCAGCCTGGCGGCAAACGCGGCGACGGGCGAGTGGCTGCTCTCCACCGACGCCGACGTGGTCTTTCATCCTGCACTCCTCGGCCTGGCGGTTTCCTGTGCGCTCAAGGAGCAGGCACGGTTGGTCTCGCTTCTTCCTGAATTTGAGTTGAGTAGCCAATTCCAGAACATCGGAACGTGAAGCTTCT
>JAIQGB010000295.1 GCA_020072905.1 Terriglobia bacterium
GCCGGCGTGGCCGTCCAGGCGCGGCGTGACCTTAACGTTCAGAGGGGCGTCGAGCGCCAGCGCCGCACAATTCAGCGCGCCTCCAAAGTTCCCCACCGTGGCGGGTAAACGCACCAAAACGGATTGGTATGCCATGGTCAGGCCTCTTTCACGACGGAGTGCCGGTCAGACACTTCACCCTCAGGCGCCCCTGCCGCACCCTCTAGCATCAGCCCACAACTCGTCCATGTAAAATTCGAAATCTTTATGAGGGGGATAGAAACATTTTATCCTCGGCGAGAATGTTGAACCAAGCCGCGGCCATCGGGATGGGCCTTTCTGTCCGCTCTGATCTCGATCAGATAGTTGCCCCTCACCGGCGGAGAATGTGGTAAATTTCGCGCCATGAGTGGCATAGACCACGCCAGTCACCTGGAAGGACTTTCCAAAGACCTCGTCGTGGCCGCTGAAAAGCGTGCGACGCTCAAGGCGCAAGTCGCCGCGTTCCGCAAAAGCCGCGCGACGGCCAAGATTTCCGACCAACAGAAAAAAATCAAACGCGAAATCCAGCAGCTTTCGCAGAGGATCGACGATTTGATCAAGCAAATTGCCCAGCCTCCCCCCCGCATGGAGCGCTGGACAGGAGTGATTCCCGTCACTCTGCGCGTCGAGTCGAAGGGAAGAAAATACGAGCACGTCGCTTCCACACTTGACATTTCTGACCGCGGGCTGAGGATCCTGACCACGACGTCGCTCACGCCCGGTCAGACCCTGGAGGTCTTCTCGAACCGCTCGCTGCTTGGGAATTGCCGCGTGGTGTGGGTTGTCGGCGCCGGCTCCGACCGGCCCAGCGAAGTTGGCTTGGAAATCCTGCGATAACCGCTCCTGTGAAGTTCGCTCCGCAAACTCAACATGCGCAGCGCACCGGACGCTGCCTTCCTCAGCGAAGCAAGTCTTCAAGCCTTACGGCCTGGTCGGTTTTCTCGTCGCGGTACTTGAGGATGACGGGAGTGTAGAGGGAAATCCCCAGCTCTTTGCCGCGGCCCTTGGCGACGGCGCGCGCGCCGGGCACGACCACCGCGCCGGAGGGAATCATCAGCGGTTTGTCGCCCTCGCGGCGATAGACGGCGTCGCGCACCAGGTCATAGACCGGCGTCGAGCCGGTCAAAATCGTTCCGGCGGCGAGCACCGCGCCCGCGCCCACAATCGTTCCTTCGTAGACGCCGCAGTTGCCGCCTACCAACACATCGTCCTCAATAATCACCGGCATCGCGCCCACGGGTTCGAGCACGCCGCCGATTTGCGCCGCGGCGCTGATGTGCACGCGTTTGCCCACCTGCGCGCACGAGCCGACGAGTGCATGCGAGTCGATCATCGCGCCGTCGTCCACATAGGCGCCCACGTTCACGTACATCGGCGGCATCGCGACAACGCCTTGGCCGATGTAGCACCCGTCGCGAATCGATGAGCCGCCGGGGACGATTCGAATGTTGCGGTCGCTCGGGAGATCCTTCAGCGGAAAGGTGTACTTGTCGCGGAATTGGGATGTTGCCGTGCCGACCCTCGATTTTGATCCCTGCCCTCTCCCTTTGGGAGAGGGGGTCCCGCGCAGCGGGACGGGTGAGGGGTCGCCCGGCATCTCTTCGATCCGTCCAATCCGAAACCCCAGCAGAATCCCTTTCTTCACCCACGTGTTGACCTTCCATCCCGAGGATGACGATGGGTCCGGCTCCGCCGCGCGCACCCGTCCCTCATTCAGCGCTGCTTTGAGCTCGTCAAACGCGTGGAAATACTCCTCGCCGAATTCCTTGCTCTCACGTGCATAAAGTTCCTCAATTTGTGCTTGCAGATTCATGGGTCAGATTTTACCTGAGATGTAGCGCGGAATTGTTCTTTAACTGCGCGGTATTTCAATTGGCATGCACCAGAAATTCCGCCTGCTGCTACATGTCGCGAACTATTTCCAATACGTTGCGTCTGATTTTCGAGGAGTAATTGAGACCAAGCCTTCTGTCCACCCTGTTAATATGCGTGGCAATGCGCCTATCGGTCGTGAATAGGTCTGCGTACGGAAGCGCTTGGAGATTGAAGAAATCTCCCAAATCACCGTCTTCCAGCTGGTCGCCAACATCCTCCACGAGTGAGTGGAATGCTTCAAAAGACAATCTCGTCGAAGGGCACCATGCAGGGTTTTGATAAACCGTCTCGGCTATCCGCTGGAGGCGCTGCGGGTCTTGCTCTTGGACAGGAGCACTCGACGTTACCCACCTCATCCGGTCTGCGATCTTTCGAATGAACAGGGCCTTCCGTGCCGCGGGCCTATTGCCCAACCCTTGTAGAAGCTCGCGTTCCTGCCTAAACAGTTCCCGGTAAAAAGCAATGTGTCGTCGCTTCTGTTCGCGGGGATTAAAACTCCCTGAGCGCCAAAGGTCGAAGACAATTTCGGGGAGCGTGTAGTTTATCCAGCCCAAAACCTCTGCGGGCGGATTTTCGAAAGTTTCGAGGAAATTTCCGACATAAGGGTCGATGCCAACGTATGGTTGGCCAGTGCGACAGGCCTCCATCGCAGCTCGCACCTCCAAGTCGGGCAGATGTCCGGTGTCTACCCACGCGTGAGGGAACTGGTCAAGTCTCCTGAGGGTTCTCGTTACGGGTGTGGTCGAATTCGGATCCCAGATGGGCTCGGCAATCTCGCAGATTAAGGGAAAGGACAGAACCAACGCATGATGGCCCTGGAGCAACAGTGCTTCAAGGTCATCTGCTGCGACTCCCGCAATGCCGCGCTCTATGAGGTTGATGACGTCGCGAGTATCCAGGTGAATTCGCATTCGTTGGCGTGCGCTTACTTCGCCGGTTCGCGCAGGCATCGCGCTTTTTGCGATCCGTACGATTCGGCTTGAATCAAAGGCCCAGCACCAAGCGCAGGCCGGCTTCAACTTCTTGCATCAGCGACGAAGGCAAAACTCCAATCCGTTGGGTAAGTCGGGCCTTATTCACAGTGGCGGCTTGAGAGACGTTGATTACAGATTCCTTTGCCAGTCCGGTGTCCTTAGTGCGGCAAAGCACGTTCCCCGGTGCGCCCGCCAAACGCAAGTTGGAGGTGATCGCCAGCACGATCACTGTGCGGATGCTGCCCTCGTTAAACTGATTAGTTTGGATTACCAAAACAGGGCGGCGGTAACCAGGTTCGGAGCCTGCCGGTTCCGGCAGTGATGCCCACCACATCTCCCCGCGCCTGATCACCAGTCCTCCCGCCCGAGGGCCTCGCTTTGCAGGTGGGCAAGCACGGGATCAAGTTCCGATGACTCGGTCCGATAGACTGCGTCCAGCGCTTCTTTGATGCCTTTTGATCTCTGACGTTGGAGGTATGCCTCCAAGGCCCGGGCATAGAGCTGACTGCGCGGGATGCGGAGCCGCTTAGTGAGGCGTTCAGCCTCTTTGAAAAGAGGGTCAGGTATTGAGACTGCTGTTTTCATGCGGCTAGTATAACCACGGTCATACCGAAGGTCAAGGTCGTGATCAACTGGCAGTATGCCAACACCGGCCGTGCCCACCCGAACGTCGGCGCTACGACACCTTCTGCGTTTGCAGCAATCCTTGCGCGGCCATCGCTTTCTCGAGCTTGGCGCGGTTTTCGGGTTTCATGGGGACCATGGGGAGGCGATAGACTTCCTCGATCAGGCCCATCATGGCGAGCGCGGCTTTGACGGGGACGGGATTGGTCTCCAGGAAGTTCGCTTGCACGAGCGGCAGAAGCTGGAAGTGGAGCTTGCGCGCTTCATCGTATTTCCCGTCGAGCATCAAGTGCGCGAGTCGCGTCATCTGGCCAGGGATTTCATTGGAAACAACCGAGATGATGCCCACGCCGCCCAGCGCCATGAGCGGAAACGTGAACGCGTCGTCGCCCGAGAGCACAAAAAAGCCGGGCTCGACGGCACTCAGAACTTCCATCTGCTGCGTGATGCTGCCGGAGGCTTCCTTGATGCCGATGATATTCGGAATCTTGGAAAGCCGGGCCACGGTGGCGGGCTCGATATTCGAGCCGGTGCGCCCCGGAACGTTGTAGAGAATGAGGGGCAGGCGCGTGGATTCGGCGATGGCCTTGAAATGCTGATACAGACCTTCCTGGGTGGGCTTGTTATAGTAGGGAGCTACAGAAAGCAGGCCTTGGACTTTGATCTTTTCCACTTCCTGGGCGAGGTCGATTACTTTCCCTGTGCTGTTTCCTCCCACTCCCGCGATGACGGGGACTTTTCCCGCTACCTCTTGGACCACGACCCTGATAATGTCCAGGAATTCCGCGTGCTCGAGGGTTGGGGTTTCGCCGGTTGTTCCGCAGGGAACCAGGAAATCGATGCCACCGCGAAGCTGGAATTGTACCAGCCGCCGCAACGCCTCCACGTCCACAGTCGTATCCCGGCCGAAGGGCGTCACCAGCGCCGTGCCGCAACCACGAATCTCCAGGCTCATGGTGCCTCCTCAGACAGGGGCTAGGGACTAGGTGTAGGGACTGGGGAACCGCCAACTGCGACCTCAATCTGTTGCAGTCCAACGAAGCGTGGAAGTTCGTCGAGCGGGCCCTTGTATTCCTCGAGGCACAATTCGAGTACTTCTTTCAGGTTTTTCTGAAGCTCATCCAGGGTGGCAGCTTGAGTGTGTGCGCCAGGTATGCCCGGCACAATCCCAACATAGAGGCCTGACTCGGGGTCCCATTCGACATACGCTGAAAACGTCTTCATAAACCGCCCTCGTCCTCCGTTTATAGCAGAAGACCTGCCGGGTGCGAAGGCCCGTGCAGTGTCCTCTTGGATTCTGTGCCTCCGCACTCCTGCATTCAGCGTGCTGTTAAGACGTCCGCAAAGTTGAAAAGCCCCTTCTTGCCCACCACCCACCTTGCCGCGTAGAGCGCGCCTTCGGCGAAGCCCTGCCGGCTGCGCGCCGTGTGGCGAAGGATGACCGTGTCGGCCTCCGAATCGAAGCCGAGTTCGTGGGTGCCGGGAAGGTATCCGGCCCGCACGCTCGCCACCGGCACGTCGCGGTCTTTGAAAGGCGGCTGAACTTGCCGCTGCAGTTCCAGCGCCGTGCCGGAAGGCGCATCCTTCTTGAACTTGTGATGTGATTCAGTGAGGTAGGGATCGTAAATCGGAAATCCCGCGAAGAGCTCAGCCGCTTGACGCGCCAGGCGATAGAAGAGTTGGACGCCGATGGAGAAATTCGCAGCGTAAACCATTCCGACGCCGTTCGCCTCGACGACCTTACGAACTTCGCCGAGATGCTGGTGCCAGCCTGTCGTCCCGACCACCAGATTGCAGCCCACCTGCGCCACACGCCGGATATTGTCGAGCGCCGCGTCGGGTGTGGTGAATTCGATGCAGACGTCCATGCCCTTGAAATTCTCCGCCGTGATGCCGGCGCCTCCGGTGTTCACGTCGATGTCCATGATGAGCCGGACCTCAAAGCCGCGCTGCGGCGCAAGCTGGGCAATCGTCCGGCCCATCTTGCCGTAGCCGAGAAGCGCGAGGTTAAGCGCTGTCGCACTGGAGGGAGTAGTTGCGGGGCTGCTCATTTCTTAGTCAAAACAAGAAAGGATGAAGTATGAAGTATGAAGGCTGAAGCGGACGGGTTTTTTCATCCTTCATACTTCATCCTTCAGCCTTACCTGACACGTGCCACCCGACACCTGAAACCTAATACGAACGCATTAAGTTATGTTACAGAGCCGACGAATCTTGTTGGGGGACCACGAGCGCGTGGTCTTCTGGACGGTGGTCCAGACGTCCTCCAAAGTTTCAAACC
>JAIQGB010000296.1 GCA_020072905.1 Terriglobia bacterium
TTCAACGACGTGACAGCAGCCGCCGGGCTTTTGCAGCCTTCGGCGTACTTCAACGCCGGTTGCACGTTTCTTGATTATGACCGCAACGGTTTCCTGGATGTGTTCGTCGCCAACTCCGTGGCTTACGAAGATGCTGCCCGGGTCCCTCCCGACTGCAACTATAAAGGCGTGAAGGTCAACTGCGGGCCGCTCGGCTTGCGAGGTTCAAAGAACTTCCTCTACCGCAATCGCGGCGACGGGACGTTTGAAGACGTCTCGGAGAAGTCCGGGGTCCGCAACACTGGCGCCTATTACAGTTGGACACCCTGTGCCTTTGACTACGACGACGACGGCTGGCCGGACGTCTACGTCACAAATGATTCCACCCCTTCTTATCTCTATCACAACCAACGCGACGGCACATTCGCTGAAGTGGGCCGCGACGCCGGCGTCGCCTACACTCTAGATGGATTCGCCCAAGGCTCCATGGGCGTCACGGTGGGCGACTACAATGGCGATGGCCGCCTCGACCTCTTCAGGACCAACTTTATCGATGATACGCCCACGCTGTTTCAGAACCTGGGGGGAGGGTTCTTCCAGGACATGACATTCCCTGCCGGCATCGGCGTGAATACCAGGTTTCTGGGTTGGGGAACGTCGTTCTTTGATTTCGCTAATGATGGATGGCCTGACCTCTTGTACGTCACAGGTCACGCCTACCCTGAAATAATGCAGGAGAAGCTCGATGACGAGTTCGAGACCAGGAAGGTCCTTTACCGAAGCTTAGGTGACGGCAGATTCGAGGATATTTCACTGAAGTCTGGTCCCGGCATCCTCCTTAAGCGCTCCAGCCGCGGGGCGGCATTCGGAGACATCTTCAACACGGGGCAGATCGATATCGTGATCAACAATATGAACGCTTCCCCCACGCTGCTGCGCAACGTCGCCCCCAGCCCCAATCACTGGCTCCTGGTTCGCTTGATCGGCCAAAAGACTAATCGTGCTGCTGTCGGATCTCGGGTCAGACTCTCGGCCGGTCCGCTGCACCAGGTCCAGGAGGTATTGAGCGGGTGTGGATTCTGCTCCCAGAACGACTTTCGCCTGCATTTTGGGTTGGGCAAAGCCGAGAAGGTTGACCGATTGGAGGTCCACTGGCTCGCAGGAGCGGTGGAGACGTATCAGGATCTGCCCGCAAACCGTCTGGTGACAATCGTTGAGGGGAAGGGTATTGAATCTGTCCGGGAACTTGCGAGCCTTCCCTGAGGAAGTATCCGATGTACAGAGGCGTGGACGTGGGCCTCGCACTCGGATGGCATCGAGTCACAGCCCCCACGCTGAAATTGCTGCGTCCTCAAGCCATCTGACCAGGCGTCGACTATTCCTCGCTTCTTTTCACTCGTATCACGACGCTCTTGATGTCGTACCGATTTAATGGGAGTTTGATGCTGCTCGGTTCCCAATCTACGACGCCACTTCGTTCTCCCAGAACAGATCCCAGATAGGCTTCCTCCAATTGAGTCATCGGAAACTGAAGGGTCGCGTTCAGCGGCTGTGGCAATGAATTATGGACCCGCACCAAGTATGTGTTCTCTCCGGCGAGCGGCCGAATCGTTAGGACCGTCACGCCCGACGGCGAGGCATTGAGGAACCCCGCTCCCGTGACCGGCAGAGTCTGTTTCCATTCCTTGTGGTAGTGGCGGATGGCGGTGAGTGATGATCGCTGCTCCGAAGCTAACCGCGCTGCCTGTGCGAGCGACAAGTCGGGGGAACTGGTTAAAGCATACCGAAACGTGAAGCGCCCTCCCTGCTGGGCCGGCGTGTCCGTGAACCAGTAGTTGTTCATGGCGTAGGAGAACACTGTCCCGTTCCGGATCTGAATGGAATCCGGCCACAAGCCGCGGTTGATATCCTCCAGGGTGATCAGCGGAGCATCGACGGTCGCCCACGCTACACTTCCGTTTGCTCCGTTGACCCACACACCGCCTTGCGTGGTGAACCACTGCCGGTTAGCGCCCGGGAGCATGTCGGCCTCGGGATCGAGCCAGGCGGTCGCTCCCTGAACCTTTACGTGCGGTTGCTGTGCGGCGAACGGAAAGGCAAAGTAGATACCCTCCTTCTTCATCGTGGCCACTTTCTCGACTTCGTTGTAGAAGCTCACCAACTTAGACTCGTCACTCAGGGTGATGGTCGAGACCATCTCCGGAGTGTTCGTTGCCTTCGCACGAACCGTAACCACGGTTCCCCAGGGGAAACGTCGAGCCTCGGGCGCGCCGACAAGTGTTTGGCGATTGACGGTCAATTCCGGCACCGGCAGCGTGGCATCAGCGCTCAGGAGCCGATTGTCGTTGATGCTGCCGGGGATGAACTCGCCAGGGTCACCTCCTGCTACGTACAGATACTCATTCATCCGGTAGGGGGAGTCTGCGTTGACAAGGTCCCAGCCTGTGGACTTGTCGATCAGGTGAGCGACAGCCCCGGACTGCGCGTCCAGTTGCAGCCGGTAGTATTTGCCTTCCACGGTAGGAGTGGAGCGATCCAGGTGGAGCGCTTCACCTTCGGGCACTTTCCCTTTCCCGATGGCAAAGAACTTGTATCCCGTCGCCGGGACTTCTGCGGCCCAGCATCGAACCTCTTGGTAGCCGTTCAGTGACTTCAGCGTGCCGCAGGGAATGGCTGGTGCCGACGCGGGATCTACGAGTATCTCATCGGGATCGAGTTCGAAGTCGAAGAATCCGCCCCGCGGCCAGCTCTCGGCATTGAAAACAACGGCGCCCGGTTGGCTCGTCTCGATGAGTTCCGCGACCTTATCCATGGCCACCAGGCGCAGATCCCAGGTTTGCTGGTAAGCGGCCTCGGCCCAGGCGCGATGAGCAGCTTCTCCGAATCGAGCGCGGTAGCCGTAAGGTCGGCTGTACGAATTCGCGTCGCTCCACACATAGCAGTCCGTGAGGATGAGGTTCCTCCACGCATCCAGGAAAGGCGCGTGATCGAAGCGCAGGAGTGGCTTCAGCCAGTTGGCAATACTCTCGAACTTTTCGGCAGCAAGGATTTGCATTTGCGACGTGCGGTTCAGGGCTGCGATGCGGGCATCCGCGCCCGCCTCATCTTCCCAGTAGGCCCCGCCGTCCCCGCGCAGTGTTCGGATCTCGGGACCGAAGTTTTCTGCGACGTAGCGGAAGAATTCCCGCTGCGTGGCAGGAATCACTTTCGGGTAGGCGTATTCCCGATTCCACCACTCGATGACATCCGCACTCCCGAAGTGGCGTATGGGAATCTCATCGTTGTGGAGTCCGTACAAGAGGACGGCATCAAACGGGTGATCCTCACGCTCGTACTGGGAAAGGAAAAGGGGGAGGGAGCGCTGCAACCCCAGCAGTGAAGGGCTGTATTTGCCGGCGCGAACCGCCTCCTCATTCCATCCTCCCCAGGTCATGTCATCGACGCCTGTGTAAGAGACTCCACTCCACACCAGTATCTTGGCCCCGTTCGGCGCCTCCCAATAGAAGGGGGAGCGGAAGTTCAGGAGCCCGAGGGGATTGAGCACTCCGCGAACCGGATCGCTTCCGATCGAGAAATACTTGATGCGGGCCTCCGTGAGGATTTGTGCCAGCGCCCACGTAACCGAGGGCTCATCCGTTTGGGAGGCTGAGTCCACAGGGAAACCGTGCTCCCGCCCGGCCAGCAACACATATTCCAGCCTGTGGAAGAGCTCTTCCGGAGTGGCCAGGCCCGTGAAGAAGTTGTCGTACAGAGCGTTGATCCCCATCCTTCCGCTCCGCAAATGATCCAGCAGCATTTTTGCAGAAGCCGCATCACGCGTTAAGAGGAAGGATTCCAGATTGGCCGACGCATCCAGCGTGAAGGAATAGGAAGGGAACTGAGGAAGAAGCTCCAGAACCTTGTCGATGTACCGGTTCTCCCACTCGAGCGTCCGGGACGGAACTTCGTTGTATCCAAAATCTGCTTGCTCCATCGGCAAGGCATAGACCTTCCAACGCCGCCGAGGAACAAATGTTTCCTTAAAGACCGGGGCTTTCACTCCTTGAATGCGAAGGATCACGGGAAGCGGCTTGTCGGACGCCGGCACTTCAATGGTGGCTTCGACATCCCCGAATTGGCTCTGTTGAATCTCCTTGGTGACTTGGGTGCTGCCGATAAGAATCTTCAGCGTGGCACGCCGGATCGGCCGGGATGAACGAACCCGTACTTGCCCCAACTCCACGACTGCCGAACCGCGATTCTTGAAGAAAACTGTGGGCTCCACCGATGCTGCGGTCACCAATGGCGCCGCGGTCGAGGCGTCATTAGCAAGCGTGAGTGCATCGTAGTAGATGCCGAACCCTTCGAGGCATCTCAGCGTCAGGGAGTTTTCGCCTGGCCGGAAGTAAGAGGCGGGGAGCACCATCTCCAACGACTCGTAGCCTATGTATTGAAGCCCGCCCGCTTCCTCGCCCCCTGTTGCCCACCACAGTTCAGGAGCGGCCCGGGGGTCCAGTTGGTAGGTCCCGATGTTCCCGTTGATGTTGATCTCAAGTTGTGGAGCGGCGGGGCGCCTGTAACGGAAGATCGCATCGAGACGAAGGACGAACTTGCCTTTGGGCGGACCGGGCAGAGAGAAGACGACCTGGAAAGGGATTGGCTGCGGATCTTTCGCAAGCTCCTTCCGTGAACCCGGGGAGAAAGACACCCAGTCTACGTTTTCAGTGCCGCGAGCCACCTTGTAGTCAAACGACCCTGGCTGGTAGGCAAACCAATCCTTGGCTGGCGAACTCTGGCCTACACGGTATACGACGGGGCGTCCAGGTTCCCTGACCCTCGCGAATTCCGAAAAAGAGCGGTCTTGATCGCCTATCCGGAGGATCTCTCGGGTCTCGCCACGTGCTGTCACCGCAGCAAAAATGAAAGCTTGGAACGCCAAGATCGAAACAATAGGTTGATTTCGGTTCATGGTTCCCTCCGTGGTGGCCGGTCGTTCGAATCCACCCTTCCGAATCGGGGATAGCAAGACATTGGGCTTCCGTGCAGGCGGGGCCTGAGCGTTTCGGCCGTTGGCCGAAGCGGGAGAGAGTGCTTGCAGACGGCATTCTGGTCCGTCACCTTCTAGAGAATCCGTAGTTTCCCCGCCACTGAACTCCCACGCCGCCTCGGGGCGACAAGCTCAGACCAACTCTGTGTCACAGCCGTGTGATTTGGTCAATCGCAATTTCAAATACCGCAACACTTTTTCTGACCGCCTCCGCGACGAGGGCCCTCGGAGCAGACAACTGAACGCGCAGGAAAAGGCAGCGCATCGGGGACCGTTTCATTTGGCAGTCGACTAGGTAGTGGTGCTCCTTACAACTGCTCCGATGCCCCGGCGGTCTCAGTCTCGACAGACGCCGCAATGCGAGCAGACGGAACCAGAAGCGCTAACCGCCGCGCAGTACGCGCCGACGGTGACTCTTCATTGCAGGGGATGGCACGCGAGCGGAGGATGATGTCTCACGTACGATCCGCCTGCATGGGGCCGAATCTCGCGACAGAGGTCACAGCCCTCCTGAGCATGCTCCGTCTTCGATCTCCTGGCCAAGCAGGCCGAGTAGAGAAGCACGCCCGCCGGGAGCACATTTGTCTACTTGGTGAGCAGAAGGAGGACTGTGCCCAGCGGAATGTTGGTCATAGTGCAACGCGAATGTGTATATTGGTACGATTCACCTTGACACATCCATGCGGAAGCCATAGCCTGCCCGCTTGAGCCACTCAAATCTCAGGCTGGGGACAGGAGGTCGCTAGCTTGGGATATCAAG
>JAIQGB010000003.1 GCA_020072905.1 Terriglobia bacterium
GCTGCACGTCGCGGCCGAGCAGCGCCCCGTGCTCGCTCTGCCCGTGGACCTCAACCAGAAGCGCCGCCAGACTCTTCACCGCCGCGAGCGTGATGGGCTGATCGTTGACGAGCAGCCGGCTGCGGCCCCCGGCCTGGACTTCTCGCCGCAAGAGGATCTCCGCCTCGTCCCCGCCAGCCACACCGTATTCCTCGAGCCAAGCTCTCCAGGGAGGCTTGCGGTCAGCCTGGAAGACCGCCGTTACGGTTGCCCGGTCGCAGCCCGAACGGATGACGTCCGGGGAAGCCCGCCCGCCCAGCGCCAGGCTGAGGGCGTCGACCAGGATCGACTTTCCCGAGCCGGTCTCGCCCGACAACACGTCAAGGCCGGGCGAGAACTCCACACTCAGGTTCTCAATGATGGCGTAGTTCTGAATGTGGATTCCTTGCAGCATAGAACACGACTTGCGTACATCCCGTTCAACCCACCACATTCACGACTGCTTAGACTAGCACCTGCTCCAACTCCCCAAAGAAGGCTCGCGCCAATTTGGGGCGGCGTCCCGGGTCGAGGGCTAAGGCGCGCTCGAAGAATTCCTGCCAGCGAGTCGGCGATCCCTGGAGAAACATGGTTAGAGGCGGGAAGCGTCCCATGAGCACCGCGGCGTAATCGAGTCCCGTGGGCCCGGCAAACGGGTTCACGCCGGTCAGCATTTCGTACGTTATCACTGCCAGCGCCGCGCCATGTACGCCGGGGTTCCGACCAGCACAGCACTTTGCGTGTCAGCGGTTGCCCGCGTGCTAGTAGGGAGGAACTTGGCGAGGCCGAAGTCCAGCACCTTGGTTATTTCCCCCGTTTCGCCGCGCGAAAGGAAGACGTTCTCCGGTTTCAGGTCCCGATGGACCAACTGCCGTTTGTGTGCGGCGTCCACGGCAGCGCAGAGGCCCCGCATGATCTCGATCACACGCGGCGGGGCGAACCGCTTTTGCGCTCCAAGCTCTTCTCGCACTGTCGTGCCTTCCAACAGTTCCATCACCAGGAAGGCCCGTGTCTCGGCGACCGATCCAAAGTCGTAGACCGTGACCACATTGGGGTGGGAAAAACTTGCCGCCGCACGGGCCTCCCGCCGGAACCGCTCGGCCGCTTCCGTGCTGCCGACCAGATTGTCATGGATCACCTTCACGGCCACCTGCCGCTCGAGGGCCGTGTCCGTCGCCACATAAATGGTGCCCATCCCACCCCGGCCCCGGCGCCGCTCCACCCGATAACGTCCCGCCAAGAGGCGCGGCAACCGAGTTGGGAGCAGGGTCGTCCCCTCCTGCGGGCAAGCCCCAGCGCCCGAATCATAGCAAACGCCACACTGCGGGCATTCGTCAAATGCCTCGCTCGGCAGGGCGGGCGCTGCCGCGGGCCGCTCGAGGACGATGGCCAAGCTTGCGGCGATGGCCGTCAACAAGTTCCGGTCTTCTTGCGCGTAGGGCTCCTCCGACCGCTTGACCCCCAGGGCCAACAGCGCCTCCGCGCGGTCGGAATGCGTTGAGATGGGAACCAACAACTCGATCCGCGCTTGCCGGAGGAAGTCGACGTCTTTAGACGGAAGCTGCTGCTGAAGCCAGCCAGATTCGGTGTGCGGCACTTCCAAAGGCCTATCCAGGACCCGTACCAAGGTTGCCAGCTTGCTTTCGATGGGGAGGGGCGGCGGAGCGTGTCCAGTCGGCGCGGCCGCCAGACTGCGATAGCTCGTTTCGTCCCTTTCATGCACGAGCAGGGCGACGAATTCCGGGTGCAAAGCCGCCTCGATGCGCCCCACGACCCGCGGCGCGACTCGTTCGAGACTGCCCGCCTGGCGGATGTCATCCACCACTTCACGAAGCAACCGTTGGGCGTTGTACCGCTCACGGAAGAATTGACGGTCGAGCGCTTCGAGCCAACGCCCACGCCGGGTGTGGGCCAGGAGCGCCACGCCCGCCACCGCGACGTAAATCCAGCCCCGCGCGGCAAGGACGGTGAAGAGCGGCTGATTTCCATGCAGGAACGCGTCCCCCAGGAGAAAAACCCCCAACACGGGCACGACTGACAGCAGCGCCCCGCGCGCCACCGCATATTGGAGCCCCTGGCGAATCAACACGTCAACATCGAACAGGCGGTGACGCAGAATGGCGTAGGCGAATGAAAGAGGAAAACCCAGCCACAGTAGATAGAGCGGTACTTGTAGGGCGAGAAGCCAGAAAGCCACCCCCCGCCCGGCTCCGGTGGCAACCCACCCGACAACCCCCAGCGTGCTGGCCACCACACCGGCGAGGACCACACGCACGCGCCGCCGATGGTTGGCATCCTCCAGCCGCCGATAACTGATAATCAGGACCACTAAGCTGGCCATGACGTAGACCGCACTTCTCAACAAGATGGCCGAGAAGACCCACGCGGGCATGTCGGGGGCGTGACCGGGTTCGTATATGACCCGGTACATGCCCAGGACCCGCCAAGGAACGAATGCCAACGCTGGAGTCCATATCAAGAGCCAGGGCCAACGGGCCCTGAATATTCTTCGGGGGAAAACGGTGAAGAAAGTGAAAAAGATCGCGTCCGGGACGAGTCTGCTGATTTCGGGAATCCATAGGAACAGACCTAGCAATCCGGGCAAGTGTCGCCAGGCTGCCGCCCAGCCGTCGGGAAATCCAATAGTGACCGAGGCGGTGGCGAGCACCCAGGCGCCCATTCTGGCAATCGGGTCATAAGGTCGGCGGAAGGCGATGACCAGACCGAGGAGCAGCGAGGTCAGGACGAACGCGGGGTACGCCCACCACAGGCCTCCAAAAGCCGACATCTGTTCGCTCAAGGTAGTGGGCGGAAAGGTGACCTTCAGTTGCGAATGCTTGTCAGCGCGAGCGATTTGCCACCGCTCCGGGCGCCCAATTTCGGCGTTCGCGCGAATGGCCTCCCAGTCATGGACATTGCGGATGACTTGCCCATTGACCGCGAGCACACGGTCGCCCTCCTCGAGCCCGGCGCGTTCCTCGGGAGAGCCGGGGTGGACGGAAAGGATCGTCACACCTCCGCGGGTGAAGCGGCCCTCAAACCCGGCCAGGACGGGAAGGCCTGAAAAAAGTTGATAGAAGAAGAGGACTACAAAGCCGACGTAGGACGCTGCAACTACGTACATCCACCAGGGTGCGCGCGGGCCCGACATGGGTTTTCTCCACGCCGTAAGGAAGAACGGCCGTGATTATAGCAGGCTTACGTCGAGATTGGAGCGCGGGGGTCTGCCCGGCGGTCAGAGGACTGCCCTGCTGTTTCGTTGACTGGTCTAAGGGCCTGTGCTAGTTTCAGAGAGAGTTCAGGTTGCGGGGACATTCGTTTCATCAAGGAGGTTAGTTGGCCTTCGCACAGCTTGTCCTGGTTCAAGGCGAAGTTTGGCAATTGCTCGCCGATACGGGGTTGGTCGCACGCGCGGTTCTCCTGCTGCTGCTGTTTTTCTCCGTTCTCTCCTGGGCCATCATTTTCCGCAAGCACCAGAGCTTCAAGGCCGCGCGTCGCGCGTCGCGCGAATTCCTCAAGGTGTTCCGCTCGAGCAAGAAGCTTTCCGACATCCGCGCCTCCTGCCAGGTGCTGAAAGCCAGCCCGCTGGTGGAAGTCTTCCTGGCCGGATACCGCGAGATCGAAAGTCAGGCCACGATGAGCGAGAACCCGGGCAAACCGCGCATCCGCAGCCTGGAGGCGGTCCAGCGCTCTTTGCAGATCGCCTCTTCCGCCGAATTGACGCGCATGGAGCAGTGGTTGACCTGGCTGGCCACGACCGGCTCGGTGACGCCCTTCATCGGGCTGTTCGGCACCGTATGGGGCATCATCGACGCCTTCCGCGGCCTGGGAACCGCCGGGACCGCTTCCTTGCGCAGCGTGGCGCCGGGGATCTCGGAGGCGCTGATCACCACGGCCGCGGGGCTCTTCGCGGCGATTCCGGCGGTGATGGCTTACAACCAGTTCGTGCAGCGCATCAAGGAATTCGGCGCGATGATGGATGACTTCTCACTCGAATTCCTGAATATGACCGAACGGCACTTTACCTAGGACTTGCCGAACGGGCAGATTGCAAAGGTGCCGGGCGTCGGTGGCGAGTAGTTGGTGGCAACTCAGGACGAACAACCGGCAACAGACAGAGGTTCGTGATGGCATTCACAACTCCCAAGGGACGGACCCGTACCTCGCTTTCGGAAATCAATGTCACGCCCTTCGTGGACGTGATGATGGTGCTGCTGGTGATCTTCATGATCACGGCGCCCCTGCTCGAGTCGGGCATCGAAGTGGACTTGCCCAAAACCAAGACCGTCAAGGTGGTGACGGACGAAAAGGTGGTCGTCACCATCGACAAGAAGCAGACCATCTACGTGGGCAACGATCCGGTGAACATCCACCGGCTGGGCGCATCGGTGCTCGACCAGATGCGCGGCGCGATCGACTCACCGGTCTACATCCGGTGTGACCAGAGCGTTCCCTTCGGCTCCTTCGCGCAGGTGGTAGACGCGCTGAAGCAGGCTAATCTCACGAACATCAGCATCGTGACCGAGCCGCTTTCCACCCGCGGCTCTTCGTAGTGTTCCGGGCAGCCGGCGGCCAGGCCGCTGAGATGGCGCACGATGAGTACGACGACCCTCCCAATCTACTTTGACCAGCGCGAAAACCTGCGGGGTTCCCTCTTGCTTTCGCTGGTGCTGCACGGAGGTTTGTTTCTGTTCGCTCTGGTCTACACGATTATTGGGCCGCGCTTCGGCGGCGGATGGGGAAAGAGTTGGGGAGGGGGCGGCGCCGTGCGGGTGAGCGCCGTGGCCTCCCTGCCGGGTGTTCCCTTGCCCTCCCCGATGGTCACGACCCGCAGCACGCTTGCCACTCAGAATCCTGGCCTCTATCAGAGCGAGAAAGAGGAGAAGCTCGTCCCCCCTTCCGAGGCGAAGGAGATCCCCAAGTTCAAAGAGAGCGTCGCTCCGGAGAAGACCGAGCGGATCAATAAACGAATCCAAAAGGAAGAGGTCAAAGCGCCGGACAATGCCGTCCCCTACGGGTTGAGTGGGCAGCCCTCGATGGCGTACAGCCAGTTCGTGAATTCGGCGGGGGGAGGCGGGCTGGAGTTTGGGAATGGGGATTTCGGCGACCGCTTCGGATGGTACGTCGCGGCAGTTCGCAACCGCATCAGCAGTAACTGGCTGCTTTCGGTAATCAGCCCCAACATCCTGACGGCGCCGCGGGTGTTCCTGAACTTTGACATTTTGCGGGATGGGACGGTGACCAATGTCCGCGTCACCCAGTCGAGCGGCATTCCGGAAGTGGACCGGTCGGCGTTGAGAGCTGTTCTGGCTTCAAATCCCCTCAGCCCTCTCCCGCCCGGCTACTCCGGAAACAAGGTCACGGTGGAGTTCTATTTTGATTTCCGCCGTTGAGCCGGCGCGGCCGCATTCTCGGCACTGAGGACCCACGTTAGCCATTCCTCAGCATGAGACATCCCGAATCACTATTCTGCATATCTTGTATTAGGGAGCTTCGCGAAGCATGAATCGAACCAAATTCAAAGTCCTGCTCCTGGCGCTTGCACTCTCCTTGCCAGCCTGGGTCATCGTCCTCGAACCCGCCCGGAGTCAGGACTGGTTCTCCACCGGCATCAACCTGGGGGCGCCACGCATCCGCATGGCGGTGGCGGATTTTGCGCCGCGTTCGGTTGACCAGCAACTCGTCAGCCTCACCCAAGTCTTCAACCAGGTCCTTTCGAACGACCTTGAGACCTCCGGCATTTTCGATATGGTCAGCAAGAGCTACTTTCCTCTGAAGATCCCCACGGAGCCGGAGGAAGTAATCTTCAAGAACTGGAGTGATCCTTCGGCCTCAGCACAGATGCTGGCCTTCGGGAAAACGGAGGTTCTGAACGCCAGCCTGGTCATCACGGCGCGGCTCTTCGACGTCAGGAACGCGGCCAGCCCCAGCGTGCTCGGCAAGCGTTACGTGGCGACGATGAACGAAGTCTCCACGCGCGAAGCTGCCCATCGGTTCGCCAACGAAATCATTCAAACGCTGGGTGGCGGCGTGCCGGGAATCAACCTGACGCGGATTGCTTTCGTCAGCAACCGCACGGGACATCCGGAAATCTGGGTCATGGACTACGACGGCTTCAACCAGCGGCCCATCACCAGCTATGGAGCGCAGGCGCTGACGCCCCGCTGGTCCCCGGACAACACCAAGCTCGCTTTCACCAGCTACTCCATGGGCAACCCAGATATTTTCATCTTCTCGCTGGAGACCAACCGGCGCATTCCCTTCCCGCGCTACAAGGGGCTGAACACTACGCCTGCCTGGTCTCCGGACGGAAAGAGAATCGCCTTTTGTTCGAGCATGGGCGGCGACCCGGAGATCTACGTCTCCGACGCCAACGGATTCAACCTGCAACGGCTGACGTTTTCGCCGGGGGTGGACATCTCGCCGGTCTGGAATCCCAAAACCGGCAACGAGATTGCCTTCGTCTCCGACCGCAGCGGCACGCCGCAGATTTACATCATGTCGGCGGACGGCACGAACGTGCGGCGGCTGTTTACGGAAGGTGGGGACGCGAGTTCTCCCTCCTGGTCGCCCAATGGACTCTTCATGGCGTTTCACTGGCGAGTCACAGAAACGGGAACTTATGATGTCTATGTGATTGAGATCGCCACGGGCCGGATCGTTCAACTCACACACGACGCCCGCCGGAACGAACACCCTTCCTGGTCGCCGGACGGCCGACATTTAGTCTTTGAATCGACTCGCTCGGGGACCCGGCAGATCTGGACCATGCTGGCAGATGGCAAGGAGCCCAAGCAACTCACCAAGGAGGGCCTGAACTGGGGTCCGGCGTGGTCGAATTGAGGCGTGGCTGCCGCCCGCCTTTTGTCGTCGAGCGGCTTTTTGAGCCGTGCACCTGGAATTCAGAATTCAGAAGGTGTTGTGCTTTCTTGTGATTTGATGTTAGTATGGCAGCCTTTAGCAGGCAATCATCTTCTCCTCGAAGAGCAGGTTGGTTCGCACGCTGGCATTTCATAAGGAGAGGATAGTTCCAAAGAAAAAGCCTATCCACAGGATCACGAGAATTTTCTTGTTGACCAAGGAGGATCGAGCATGCGACAGAACAAGCGCTGGATTGCAGTTCTCGTCGGAATCCTAGGAATTCTGCTTCTGGCGGGGGCCTGCAAGAAGAAGGTGGTTCCACCACCTCCGCCACCGCCACCGCCGCCCCCACCGCCGGCACCGACGGTTACTCTGACGGCGGAACCCAGCACCGTTGAAAAAGGCCAGTCCGTCACCCTAAGCTGGAGTTCAGAGAATGCCACTGACCTGGATCTTCAGCCTGGTGTCGGAAAGGTCCAGGCGACGGGCTCATCGTCGGTGGCGCCGAGCGACTCGACGACGTACACGCTCACGGCGACCGGCCCTGGCGGCTCGAACACGGCCACGGCGCGCGTGACCGTCACCGTCCCGCCGCCACCCCCGCCTCCGCCACCCAAGCCGGTGGAGGTGAGCGAGGAGGACCTCTTCGGGCAAAGTGTCAAGGATGCCTTCTTTGATTACGACAAGGCGGACATCCGGCCCGATGCCCAGCAGGCCCTGACAGCCGACGCCGACTTCCTCAAGGCCCATTCAAGTACCAGCTTCACGATCGAGGGCCACTGCGACGAGCGCGGTAGCGAGGAATACAACCTCGGCTTGGGCGACCGGCGCGCCAACGCCGCCAAAAACTTCCTCGTCAACCTCGGTATCTCCGCCGACCGGATCACAACCATTTCCTACGGCAAGAGCCGCCCGGTATGCACGGAGTCCAACGAGGACTGCTGGCAGCGCAATCGCCGCGCGCACTTCAAGTACGGCAAATAGCCTGCGGGTCGTCATCACGCCGGGAGTCCTTCCGGGCTCCCGGCGATTCTCTCCGGGGCGGGTTTCACCTGCGACGAACGACACCTCCGGAGGAGCGGATTCCCTCTTGGTGCGCCCATTTTCTTCACCCGGCGCCGGGGGATGTCTTTTTCCCTGCTTCGATATCCCCTTGTCAGTTGACCTGGTTCCAAGCGAGAAGGTAGACTGGCAAGGGTTTTTATTTCCAAGTACGAGGATGGGTGAACTTTGAGAAAGCCTGCCACAATCCTATTGCTTGTAGTTTCCCTGGCGGCCCTGGAGGCCCAGCCTGCCCGGGCACAGAAGAAAGACACCCTTTTGCTCATGCGTCAGCTCGATACCATGCAGCAGATGATCATGAGCATCCAGAAGACGCTGGACACGCAGACCGCAGTCCTGAAAACCCTTGTCGAGCAGACCAACGACAACGTCAGCACCATGCGCCAACAGGTCGAGGAGTTACGAAAAGCCACCCAGCAGGACCTGGCTTCGTCGAGTGCCCGCGCTGACTCCTCGGCAAGGGACATCCAGGCACTGAGCGAGAGCCTGGAAGAGGTCAAGGCCCGTCTGGCAAAGTTGAGTGACCAGGTGACGCAGACCCAGAACATCATCCAGACGCTGCAAACCGCTCCTGCGACCAGCACGCCCGGCGCGGCGGGACCGGGGGGCCAAGCGCCCGGCACAAATCCCCCGCCCGTCCCTGATGCCGACACCCTTTACAAGTCCGGCCTCAGTTCTTTCAACGGCGGCCAGTACCAGTTGGCGGTTCAGTCCTTTCAGGAATTTCTGCAGTATTACGGCGACTCGGACCTGGCCTCGAACGCCCAGTTCTATATCGGCGAGTGCTACTACAGCCAGGGGGACTACCAGAAGGCGGTCGACGAATACAACAAGTGCATCGAGCAATATCCCAAGGGAAACAAGATCGCGGCAGCCCAACTCAAGAAGGGTTACGCGCTGCTCGCCCTCGATCAGCAGCGCCCGGGCATCAGTGAACTGCGCTCGCTCATTCGGCGCTTCCCCAATTCGCGGGAGGCCGATCTAGCACGCCAGCGGCTCAAGAAGCTCGGCGTTAGGTGACGGGGCGCCGGGGCGAACAGACCCGATTGCACCTCACGAGGTCGACAGGCTCGGTGGCGTCTCACGCAGAGGCTCCCCACACCTACTTGTTACAGCGAGGTTCCCATGGCAGGCTCCGTAAACAAGGTCATCCTGATCGGGCGGCTCGGCAAGGACCCGGAATTGAAATACACACCGAGCGGCGCACAGGTCTGCAAATTCTCTGTGGCGACGGACGCGGTCTGGAAAGACAAGACCGGCGAACAGCAGAAGCAGACCGAATGGCATAACATTGTTGCTTGGGGGAAGCTGGCGGAAATCTGTGCGGAATACCTGACAAAGGGCAAGCAAGTCTACATCGAAGGGAGCATCCGCAGCCGGCAATGGGAAGACCAGAGCGGTAACAAGCGGACTGCCTATGACATCGTTGCCCGCCAGATGACCATGCTCGGCTCACGGGCGGACAGCGAGCGCGCCGCGACGGACCGCTCCACCTCAGAACACGCCACCTCAGAGCACGCCCCCACCGAGCGGCCCGGCTCGCCGCCGCCCGAGGCTCCGCCCGAGCCCGAAATCACGGACGAGGATATCCCCTTCTGAGAGCAGTGAACAGTGGATAGTGGAAAGTGTACAGCCCAAGACAGGGGCGTGTATCTGGCTGCCTACTATCCACTGTCCGCCATCCACTCCTATTCATGCATCGCACCCCGCGCAATGAATATGCCGCCCCCGTAAACTGCCGGTGTTAATCAGCCCAGCAACAGACAATGTGCCGTCTTGACACCGTGAAAGCCGGGGCGTAACTTGGGGGCAGAACTTAGTCCCCAATTCAAGTTGCCCATAAGAAGGGAGGGCATAGCAATGAGAAGTGATAGTGTCTACTGTGGAAACAGGACGGGCAGTAGCCCGCTCCGGCGCGTCGCTGTCCTGCTTGCCGCAGCTTTCTGGCTACTGCTCTCTTCCGGCCTCGCCCAAGGCGCCGATATCAAGGTTGATTGCAGCAACGCCAAGGCAAAAGTGAATACGATTACGGGCGCGCTGGCCCAACTCAGCAAGACGGCTGAAAACACAATCCATGTCTCGGGCACCTGCAATGAGAGCGTTTGGATCGAGCACTTCGAGAGCCTCAACCTGCTCGCTAACCCAGGCGCCTCGATTAACGACCCCACGCCATCCCTGCAGGACGAAAACGATGTCATCGACATTTATGACTCAGGCAGTGTCACAGTGGATGGGTTCACGATTAACGGCGGGGTGTACGGTGTTGCCTGCATCCGGACTAGATTCTGTTACGTCAGGAACACTACGGTTCAAGGGGCTTCGGAGAGTGGAGTAATTGCCACAGGCTCCAGCAACCTCTATCTGGAAGCTGACACAATTCAGGACAATACCTGGGCAGGCGTCGAAGCCTCGCGCGCGCCCATCCTGAGAATCATGGGCGGGACGATCCAGCACAATGACACAGGCGTCTCTATTTCCGCCGGAAGCACCCTGACTCTCTCCAAATCTATGTCTGGAGATGCTCTTACCATCAAAGACAATACTTCCGCGGGTGTGGCGGCGGACACAAACTCTACTGTAACTCTCTGGGCGGGTACTACCACGATAAGCTCCAACGGCGAAGTGGGGATTTCACTGAAGGCCGGATCGGTTGCTGACATTAGGGGTGGCAATACAATCGCCGGCGGCGCAACCGGCGCTGTTTTTGTCGGCGACCTCTCGTTGGCAAGATTCGGCCCTGGCAACACAGTCACCGGCGGCCCACCGGCTGTCAACTGTACGGGAAAATACCCTGTTGCTATCGGGCTTGAAAACTTGCCGGGAATCGAGACGAATTGCCCATAGTAGCTACTCAGGCTTAAGCAGTTTCGGTCGGAAAGGCCGGCCCGACGTGACGACGGCGGCTACTGGAAGGGCACATAGCGCCGGTGGAGTTCTTCGACAGTCATGGGCGCCTTGTGGATGCGCGTGGCCAGGCGCGAGCCGTCGGGCGCTGTGGCTTCCGCCACGTAAACCGTGTCGCCCGCGCGGAGGGTCTTGAGCGGAATCGTCTTCCCTTCCTCATCACGAATAGCCGTCTTGTCGCTGACCTTGACAAGTTGGGTGACTTCCGTCGGCCGCTTGAGAACGATTTGCTGCTGCTTCAAATCCACGGAAGAGACGATGAAAAAGTCTTCGTCGGCGGCGCGGGGGGCGGGCGCCTGCTCGGCCCCTTGCACGAACGCCGCTAGCGAGACTAGGGAGAGTGCGACGAAAAGAAGCCCAACCCCGGTTTGAATCCTTCGGATGTTCATTCGCGTTTGCTCCCACTTCTAGAATCTCGTCGAGCGCGCCGCGTGACACCTGCGCCAGACGGCTGCGCCCGCGCTTACTCGTAGCGCAAGGCTTCGATCGGGTCCAGCCTGGCCGCCTTGCGCGCCGGATAGTAGCCGAAGAAAATCCCCACGCCCGCCGAAAACAGCACGGCGATGACGATCGCCTGGGGAGGCACGCTGGTCGGCCACTGCAACATGCTGGAAACTCCGACGGAAGCTGCGATGCCGAGCAGGACCCCCGCCGAGCCGCCCAGAAGGCTGAGAACCATTGCTTCGCTCAGGAACTGCATCTGGACGTCCTGTTCGGTCGCCCCCACGGCCATCCGCACCCCAATCTCCCGCGTGCGCTCGGTCACGGAGACCAGCATGATGTTCATGATGCCAATCCCGCCCACCAGCAGCGACACGGAGGCGATGCTGGCCAGCAACAGCGTCATGATGCGGCCGGCCTGGGCCTGGACATTGGCCAAGTCGGTCGGGCTGCGGATGATGAAATCGTCATCCTCGTCGGCGCGCAGCCGGTGACGCTGCCGCAGCAAGCCGGCGATTTGCTGCTCAGCGGGGTGGATCGCGTCCGCCGAAATCGCGGAGCACATGATGAAATTGATCCAATCGATTCCGGCGATCTTCTTCTGGACGGTCGTAAACGGCATGATGATCGTGTCGTCTTCATCCTGCCCAAAGGGCGACTGACCTCGCGACGCCAATACCCCAATCACCCGGAAGGGTAGATTCTGGATGCGGACCGTTTTGCTGACCGGGTCCTCGCTCCCGAAGAGGTTCTCCACCACGGTTTGTCCGATCAGGCAGACGTTTGCCGCCGCATCGACCTCGTGCTGCGAAAAAGAACCCCCGTTGGCGACGGGCCAACGGCGGATCTCCAGATATTCCGGTGAGGCGCCACGCACGCGCGTGTTCCAGTTCTGGTTGCCGTAGATCACCTGGACCTGCGCGCCCACACCCGGAGACACCCGGCTGACCATTGGGACCTGCTGGAGAATGGCCTTGGCGTCGGCGAGGGTCAAGGTTTTGGTGGCGGAGCTTCCCATCCGCACGCCACGCTGGCTGACGCTGCCCGCCGCCACGAAGACGATGTTGTCGCCCAGGTTGCGCAGTTGCTCCTGCACCTGATTGGACGCGCCTTCGCCAATAGCCACGGTGCAGATCACCGCCCCCACGCCAATGATGATTCCCAGCATGGTGAGCGCGGTGCGCATCTTGTTGCGCGCCAGGGCGCGGAGGGCGACGCGAATCACCGCCGGCAGGTCCATCAGGATTCCTCCTCCTCATCTTCGTCGATGGCGGGCAGGGTCTTCAGCACTTCGGCCGCCTCGGCGCGGTCTTCGACGGGCTCGTCGCGGCGCACCTTGCCGTCGCGAAAGAGCACAACGCGGTTGGCGAAGCGGGCGATGTCCGGCTCGTGCGTCACCAGCAGGATGGTCAAGGTTCGCTCCTTGCTGAGCCGCTGGAAAATCTCCATGATCTCGACGCTGGTGCGGCTGTCGAGGTTTCCTGTCGGCTCGTCGGCCAGAACCAGGGACGGGTTGTTGATCAGCGCGCGGGCGATTGCCACCCGCTGCTGCTGGCCCCCCGAGAGTTGAGAGGGGTGATGGTCCTCGCGGCCGGCCAGGCCCACAATACGCAAAGCTTCCCGCGCCCGTTTCACCCGTTCCTCATGGGACACGCCACAGTAGATGAGAGGAAGCTCGACGTTTTCCACCGCGGAGGTTCGCGGCAGCAGATTGAAACCCTGAAACACAAACCCAATTTTACGGTTTCGAATCCGCGCCAATTCGCGTTTGGCGAACGTCGAAACATCCTGTCCTTCGAGAAAATAGCGGCCCCTCGTGGGGCGGTCCAGGCAGCCGACCAGATTCATGAACGTGGACTTTCCCGAGCCGGAGGCGCCCATAATGGCCACAAACTCGCCGGGCAGGATGTCGAGCGAAATACCCCGCAGCGCATGCACCTGGACTTCACCCAGGTCGTACGTCTTGTGCAGGTTCTCCACTTGAATGATGGGCGTGGCGCCGTCCCTCGGGGTGACGATCTCGGGTTGCGACTCCAAAACCTCTTCCGGCATCAACGACTCAGCCCCTTTGCCAAAGATTGGTCGGCTCTCACGCTCCGCAGCGTTAACGGCGCCCCGGCCCGCCGAACCGGGGGCTTCCCGGGAACTGTCCTTGGGGTTGCCCGGCATTCGCTGATTCCGTCTGGCCGGTTACGAGCACGTCTCCGTCTTTCAGGCTTCCCTCCACCATCTGTGTGGAGCTGTAGTCCGTGATCCCGACCTTAACCGCCAGGGGCTCCAGCTTCTTGCTGCCTGTGAGCTTCCAGACCACCTGCAATCCTCCCGGACGCTGAACCGTCGCAGAGGCCGGGATGTTGTTCTTGGCATAGAGATCCTGGAGCTCCTGGCGCGGGAGTTCGGGGGTGTAGCGGAGCGCGGCGCTGGGAATCTTGACGGCGTCCGAGGCGTGGCCCGTGGGAATGGTGACGTAGGCCGTCTCGCCCGGCAGAAGCTTCTCATCGGCATTCTCAAAGTCGATGACGGTATCGTAGGTGACGACGTTCTGGACGGTGTAAGCGTTCAGGCGGATCGCACTCACCTGCCCATGGAAGACTTCCGTCGGGAACGCATCCACCTGGAAGGTCACCTCCGCGCCGATCTTGATCTGTCCCGTGTCGGATTCATCGGTCTTGGCATAAACCTGCATGCGCTTCAGGTCCTGGGCGATCGTGAAGACGTTCGGCGCCTGGAGTGAGGCGGCGACGGACTGGCCGACGGTGATGTTGCGCGCCACCACCGTGCCGTCGATGGGTGAGAGGATGGTGGTATAGCGAAAGTTTGTTTCCGCCTGCTTCAGGGCGCCGCGATTCACCTCCACCTGGGCCCGTGCCTGCTCGACCTGCGCGCGCGTCTGGTCCACCTGCGCCTGCGACTGACGAATTTGCGCTTCGGCAGCCCGCACCTGGGCGTCTGCCTGCAAGAGGTTCGCCTGCGTCAAGTCGTTTTGGTCCTGGGCCAGGATGCCCTGCTTGGAAAGGTCGGCGATTCGGGCTGCGTTCGTGCGCGCGTACTGGGCCGCCGCTTGCAGCCGTGCCAGGTTCGCCCGGTTGGTCTCGACGGCGGCTTGCATGGCGGAGAGGCTTGCCTGCAGGTTCCTTAAGTTGGCTTCCGCATTCGCCAGATTGCCGCGTGCCTGGATGACCTGTGCTTCATAGAGTGCCGGGTCGAGCTGGGCCAGAACCTGCCCGGCCCGAACGCGCGTGTTGAAATCGGCGAAGATGTACTTCACGGTCCCTGATACCGAGGAACCCACGGGGACGGTCGTCAGCGGATTGATCACTCCGGTGGCCTGCACAACCGCGGTGATATCGCCACGTTTGACGGTCGCCGTCAGATACTTCGGGGAGTCAGCGCGTGACCGGAGCACCATGCCCACGGTGAACAGCGCCGCCAGTCCCACGACCGCGAGCGCAACAGCCTTCCGGTGCTGGTCCAAATACGCTCGGATTCCCATAGCTTTCCTTAACCTTCCACAATTTGATTATCCCGGATGCCCTTTTCTCCGGGAAAGCGAGGCGGTGTGTTATTCGGGAGGCGAACCCCTTCGTCTCCTTCGTTCCTCGAAACGGCGCACCATCTCGTTGAATTTATTAAGTTGCTCCGGCGTCAGGATCTGACGAACGCGATCCTGGCTCTCCTTGCGCGCGGCGTCAAATCCCGGGTCCATCTGCTTGCGCAAGTCGGCCATCTTCTTCGCCGTGTCGTCCATGATCTGATTGAGTTGCTGTACTTGCGCGTCGTTGAGGCCTAGTTCCCGGGTCAGGTGGCGGACAAGGTGCTGCCGATTGAACTGGCGGTGCCAGTGCCCCGTATTCCAGGCGTAGAAGAGCACTGCCGCCCCGCCCACGACGATTCCCAAAAGGAACGTCAGGATGAAATAGAGATAGGCGCGGCGTGTCATGGTTTCCCTTTCGCGCCGCTCGAATTCGGTGCTGGGGAGTTCAGCTCACGGCTCTCGAGAGTTTCGTCAGGCAAGATGGAGTAATTCGCGAGCGTCGCCGTATCCGGCTGAGCCCAATAGAGTTCGGAGGCCGTCGGGCCGCGCAGTGGTCCGGATGCGGGCAAGACGAGTGCCAGGAGAAGCAGTAGGGTCAGCAGCCCCGCCGCATAAACCACCCGGCGACCCACCTGCTCGAGGAAATCCGCCCCGCGACTCCATTCCTCTACGTCCAGCCGGCGCACCAGCCGCGCCGCGAAACCCCATGAAGGCTCCGGGACGCTCTGGGCAGCAAGGGCACGGAACCCTATCCGCAGACCTTCCAGGTCGTTGGCGTAGGCCCGGCAAGCTGGGCACACCGCAACATGCTCGCGGAGAGCGGCAGATCTCTCGCCGCCTTCCACCTCGACCAAAATCGTGCGTGCATCTTCACAACGCATTGCTTATCTCTCCTGCCGCAGACTTCTCCAGTTCTCCAACATGCGCTTCCGGGCGCGAAACAGCCGGACTTTCACCGTGCCCGGTCTCAACTCCAGGATTTCACCGATCTCCTCCACCGACAGGCCTTCCATTTCCTTGAGCACGAGGATCACGCGGTCATCCGCTGGCGCGCGTTCCAGAAGCTTCCCAACCAAGTCGCGAAGCACCGCCTGCCGCTCCGGGTCTTGGCCTGGGGCTTCCAGTTTATCGACCAAGGCCGTGGGCTGGGCGGCGTCGCGGTCTCCCGGCGAAACCGAGAAGGTTGCCGGTTGGGCGCGCTCGCGCCGCAGGAAATCGTAACAGTGATTGACTGCCACGCGCGCGAGCCAGGTTCCAAAGGACGACCGAAAGTCATAGCTTCGAATCGCCCGGAACGCCTTGACCAAAACCTCCTGGGCGAGGTCCTCGACTTCTTCCCGGCGCCGGACCAGGCGGAAAACCTGGGAGAAGACGCGCTTCTGGTAGCGCTCGACAAGATGTCCGAAGGCCTCGCGGTCGCCCCGCTGCGCGCCCCGGATCCAGGCCACTTCCTGGGGGTCCCGCTCTGCCCGATACGGCTCCATCCGGCTCCCATTAGCGCGCACCTTTCCTTTTCAAGAGGACGAAGAGCGCGCCCGTAAGGTTACACACTCAGACCGCCGAAAATACCCTCTCCCCCGCCCAGATTCTCGTTGACCAGATCAGTATGACTATGGAAGAATACCGGCATGGTCATCGGAACTCGACTTCGTGCATTAAGAGAAGACCGCAAATTCTCTCAAGGTGATATTGAGAAGCGGACTGGATTACTGCGCTGCTACATCTCTCGGGTGGAGAACGGGCACACGGTGCCCTCCATTGAAACCCTGGAGAAGCTGGCAGTGGCGCTCGAAATCCCCCTTTATCAGCTCTTCTACGAGGGTGACGAGCCGCCTCCGTTGCCGAATCTGAGCAAGCGGACGACAACGGAAGAGCTGGCTATGGATGCGGAAACAGAGAAAGAGAACCGCTTTTTCGAAAAAGTCAGACGCCTGCTTTCGCGCATCGACGAGAAAGACCGCCAGCTCTTGCTTTACATGGCGCAGAAACTGTCCAGCCGCTAGCACATCGCCAAGCTGCCGTGCCGGGTGTGGGGGCGCTGCACCAACGCTCTTCCACCGGCAGGGTGAGCTATTCCCACTCGATGGTCGCCGGGGGTTTCGAGGTGATGTCGAAGACTACCCGGTTGACCCCCTTGACCTCATTCACAATCCTGGTGGCCATTCGCTCCAGCAGCGCTGGCGGCAATTTTGCCCAGTCGGCTGTCATGCCATCCTCTGACTCTACGGCGCGCACCGCGATGGTTGAGGCGTAAGTCCGCGCATCGCCCATCACCCCCACACTCGAAACCGGTAGCAGGACGGCAAAGGACTGCCACAGCCGCGTGTAGAGACCCGCGGCGCTGACCTCCTCGATCACGATGGCGTCGGCCTCGCGAACCATGCGCAGTCGTTCCTCGGTAACCTCACCGACGATGCGCACCGCGAGTCCCGGGCCCGGAAAGGGCTGGCGGCTGACGATTTCCTCGTCCAGACCAAGTTCCCTGCCCACCGCCCGCACCTCGTCCTTGAAGAGTTCGCGCAGTGGCTCGATAAGTTTGAATTGCAGGTCAGGAGGTAGTCCGCCCACGTTGTGGTGGCTCTTGATCGTCGCCGCCGGCCCTTTTACCGAAACCGACTCGATGACATCCGGGTAGAGCGTGCCCTGCACGAGGTAATCAATCTTCCCCAAGCCGCGCGCTTCTTCCTCGAAAACCCGAATGAATTCCTCACCGATAATCTTGCGCTTCCGCTCCGGGTCGGTGACGCCGCGCAAGCGTTCGAGGAAGCGCACCGACCGGTCCACGGCCTGCACGTTCAGATGTGCCTGCTGGCGGAGCTTTGCGGCGACGGACTCGAACTCGTTTTTGCGCAGGACGCCATTGTCCACAAAGACGCAAACCAGGCGATCCCCGAGGGCCCGGCCAACCAGCGTCGCGGCCACGGCAGAATCCACGCCGCCCGAGAGCGCACACAGGGCGCGCCCATCGCCGACCTGGTCGCGCACGCGTTCCACCGTCTCCTCGATGAAGGAGCGCGGGAACCAGTTGGGCTTCGCGCCGCAGACTCCCTCGACGAAGTTCTTGAGGATTTGCGCGCCGCGGTCGGTGTGCCGGACTTCCGGGTGGAATTCGACGGCGTACATCTTGGTCTGTGGGTTTTCAATAACGGAAATGGCGTTCTCCGTACGGCCAGTCACGCGGAACCCCGGCGGCACCTCCGCCACGTGGTCGCCATGGCTGTTCCAGACGCGCAGGGGTGACGGAATTCCCGCCAGGATTTCGGAAGGCGGCGTGATGTCAAGCTGCGCGAACCCGTATTCCTTCCGGCTGGCGGCCTCCACCTTCCCTCCCAGCGTGTAGGACATACAGTGCAGGCCGTAGCAAATGCCCAGCACCGGCAGATTCAGTTTCAAAACACGTTCATCGCACACCGGCGAGGCGGGATCGTAAACCGACGACGGCCCGCCGGAGAGAATCAGCGCCTGCGGGGACATCTTCACAAGCTGCTCGAAAGCGATGTGACACGGGACGATCACCGAGTAGACCTGCATCTCTCGGATGCGTCGCGCAATGAGCTGCGTGTACTGTGAGCCGAAATCGAGAACGACGATGGGACGTGGTTGGGTCATGTATGCTTGTAGGGGCAGGGCTTGCCCTGCCCGGCCAGGGGCGCAGCAAGCAGAGCCCCTATTTGACGACGATATTCACCAGCTTCTGCGGCACGATGATGACCTTGACGATTTGCCGCCCGACAAGGTGTTGCGCGACTTTCGGTTCCGCCAAGGCGCGCGCGCGAATTTCCTCTTCCGTGGCATCCACGGCCACGCGAATCCGGCCGCGCAGCCTGCCATTCACTTGCACAGGTATTTCTAGCTCTTCTTCGGCGGCGAGCTCAGGATCGTAGGCCGGCCAGGATACCTGCCGAGTCGTTTCGGAGTGGCCTAGGGATTCCCAGAGCTCGTCGGCAACGTGCGGCGAAAAGAGCGAGAGAATCAGAATCAGGTGCTCGAGCGCGCACTTCTGAACCTGGGGCCGGACCTTCCCGGCCTCGACCGCAGAATCCAGATCGCTCAGCTCGTTCATCAGCTCCATGGCCATGGCGATGTCAGTGTTGAAGTGCCAGCGGCCCTCCATGTCGACGGTCACGTGGTGAAGCGTCTGATGGGTCTTGCGCAGCAGGCGGCGCTCCTCCGCGCTGGGCTCTGCCGAGTTTCCGTCACTGGGATTCTTCCTGGTGCTCACCGGGCGCAGTTTGTCGGCGTGCTTCGCCACGAGGCGATACACCTTGTTCAGGAACCGTGAGGCGCCCTCAATGCCCGCGTCGCTCCAGTCGAGGTCCTTCTCCGGCGGCGCGGCGAAGAGCATGTAAAGTCGCACGGTGTCGGCGCCGTATTTCGCGCACATTTCGGTGGGATCGACGACATTGCCCTTGGACTTCGACATCTTCACGCCGTCCTTGATCACCATGCCCTGGGTAAAGAGCCCCGCCACGGGCTCGGGGAAATCCACGAGGCCGATATCCTGCATGACCTTGCTGAAAAAGCGCATGTAGATGAGGTGCAAGATGGCGTGTTCGATTCCGCCGATATACTGGTCCACGGGGAACCAGTAACCGACGGCGCTGCGACTGACCGGCGCAGTCGAAATCTTCGGGTCTGTGTAACGGTAAAAGTACCACGAGGAATCCACAAACGTATCCATCGTGTCGGTCTCGCGGCGCGCCGGCTGTGAGCACTTCGGACACGTCGTGTTGACGAATTCCGGGACGTTGGCCAGCGGCGACTCCCCCTGCCCGGTCAGCTTCACCCCGGGCGGGAGGATGACGGGCAGGTCGTTCTCCGGAACGGGAACGATTCCACACGTGTCGCAATAAACGATGGGAATTGGCGTGCCCCAATAGCGCTGCCGCGAGATTCCCCAGTCCTTGATGCGGTACTGGATGGTTCCCTTCCCGAAGCCTTTTGCCTCCGCATCACGCGTCATGCGCTGGATGGCTTCCTCGGATTTGAGCCCGTTGTAAGGGCCGCTGTTGATGAGCTGACCGTATTCGACAAACGCCTTTGTATTGGCGCTGCTCGCAGCGCCCTCTGAGGGCGGGGCAAGCCCCGCCCCTACTTTGGAATCGCCCGCAGGCACGACCACAGTTTTGATGGGCAAGCCGTAAGTGGTGCAGAATTCAAAGTCGCGTTCATCGTGGGCCGGGACCGCCATGATGGCGCCCGTGCCGTACTCCATCAGCACGAAATTCGCCAGCCACAGGGGAACCGCTTCGCCATTATAGGGATTCACGACTTTGAAGCCCGTGTCCACGCCGATTTTCTCAAGGTCGACTTCCACCCGCGCCCGCACGGCTGAAGCCTTGACGCGCTCGGCCTCGGCACGGAGCTTCGCCGGGTCTTTCGATGCCGCAATCAGTTTTTCAACGACGGAGTGCTCGGGCGCAACAAAAACCGCCGTGCAGCCGAAGATAGTGTCCACTCGCGTCGTGAAAATCTGCAACTTCTCGCCAAGCCCAACAAGCTCAAAATCCACGAGCGTCCCGAAGGATTTCCCGATCCAGTTCTGTTGCATGATGAGCACGCGCTCAGGCCAGCGCACCAGATGCTGCAAATCGTCGAGCAGGCGGTCGGCGTAATCCGTGATCTTGAGGAACCACTGCTCGAGCTCGCGCTCCACCACCGGCGTATCCTCGTGGCGCCAGCAGCAGCCGTCCACCACCTGCTCATTGGCGAGCACGGTCTGGCAGAGGCTGCACCAGTTGACCCGGCTTTTTTTGCGGTAGGCGAGACCGCGCTCGCACATCTTAAGGAAAAACCACTGGTTCCAGCGGTAGTACTCCGGCACGCAGGTGGCGATTTCCCGCCGCCAGTCGTAGCTGAATCCCAGGCGCTTCAACTGGCCGCGCATGCGGTCAATGTAGCTGAAGGTGAATTCGGAGGGATGCCGCTGACTCTTGATGGCGGCGTTTTCGGCAGGCAGACCGAAAGCGTCCCAGCCGATGGGGTGGAGCACGTTATAGCCCTTCATCCACATGTAGCGAGCCAGCGCGTCACCGATGGAATAGTTGCGCACGTGACCCATGTGGATGTCGCCCGAAGGATAAGGCAGCATCTCGAGGACGTAATACTTCTTCCGCCCGGGCTCCTCATCGGACTCGAAGAGCTCGAGCTCCTCCCAGCGCTTCTGCCACTTGGCTTCGATTTTCTGCGGGTCGTAGTGCGCGTCCATTGAAATCAGTTGTCAGTCATGAGTTGTCAGTTCTCAGTTGGCTTTTCCACTGACCTTTGACTTTTGCCATTTGCCTTTTGATTTCGCTTTCAGAGCACTCCCGCGAGTTTGCGCATCATCCGGAGGTTGCGCTTGTCGTCGCCCGGGCGGTCAATGGGCGTCTCGCAGATAAACGGAATCCGCCGCAGCTTCGGGTGGCGGACGATGCGGCCTAAGGCTTCCTTGCCGATGAAGCCCCTGCCGATGTGCTCGTGACGGTCGGCGTGCGAACCGTACGCCGTCTTCGAGTCGTTGGCGTGAATCACACGGACCTTCCTGACGCCCACGGTCCTGTCGAGCTGCTTGACCGTCTCGCGCAGACCTTCAGCGAAATGGATGGCGTATCCGGCTTCAAAACAGTGAGCAGTGTCGATGCAGGCTCCGATTGGAAGGTCCTGCTCCGCTCCGTTGATAATCTCCGCGACTTCCTCGAAAGTCCGCCCGATCACCGAGCCCTGTCCCGCCGTGTTTTCGATCAGGATCATCAGGCTGTCGAGCTTCAGGCCATCCGCGGCGCGGCGAAGCGATTCGATGCAGGTCTGGATGGCCTGGGGGACCGAAGTCCCTCGCGCGCTCCCGGGGTGCGTCACCAGAAAGTCCGCCCTCAGCGCCAAGGCGCGCTCGATTTCTTTTCGAAAGGCGGCAACCGATTTCTCCCGGATGGCCGAATCCGCGGCGGCGAGGTTAATCAAGTAGTTGTCATGGATCACGACCGGCCGCAGCCCGGATTTTTCCCGGGCCTCCCGAAAGCGCTCGTAATCCTGCGGAGTCGGCTCTAACGCCTTCCATCCACGCGGGTTAGCCGAAAACATTTGAAAGGTGTCGCAGCCGATCTTCTTTGCGTGGTGGGCAGCATTCTCGAGCCCGCCAGCAATGGACGTGTGGACACCCACTCTCAAAGGAATTTCCTCCACAGCTTAAACTTTCATGCTAACAGAGGGCTTCAAGAAGCGTCAACTCGCCGGGCGGCCAGCAGTCAATCGAGGATCGCAGCCCGGCGCCGCGGTCCGGAATCTCCATGCCGCCCCACCCGGCACGCACGGAATCGCTGTTATACTAGGCGGCCCTTTTCTTCCCACGGGGAGAATTCTTCCAAGGAGGTCGTTCATGCGACGGCTCGTCCCAGTGTTTTGCGCGCTCCTCGTACTCTTCCCCCTCGCCGGCGTTGCGCAGCAAAGCCCGTTCCTGCCCGAAGAAACTTACGACAAACTGGTCAACGAAATCTCCGGCGACATCGCTTTCGACAATCTCCGCTCGCTCGTCATGTACCACTCGCCGAGCGCCGGCGCCGAAGACTTCCCGAAAGAGGCGCAGTGGGTCGTCGAGCGCGCGCAGAGCTACGGCCTTGAGGAGGTGAGGTTCATTCCCCTCCCCGCTTGGCACGCTGACCCCAAGGCCGCGGATCTGAACTGGACGCTGAAGTCCGGCGAGCTGTGGTTGCTCGAGCCAAAGGAGATCAAGATCGGCGACGTGCGGGAGACGCCGGTTTCGGTAGCCGACAACAGCCCCTCGGCGGATATCACCGCGGAACTGGTGGATGTAGGCGAGGGCATCGCGGACAGCGACTACGCAGGCAAAGGAGTGACGGGGAAGGTCGTGCTCGCCTATGGCAGGATTGACAAGGTCAAAATCAAGGCCTGCTGGGATCACGGCGCAGTGGCCATTGTCTCCTACTACTCAAGCCGGGTGAGCCCGTGGACGGACTACCCGGACCAAGTCGCCTGGGCACGCGTTGGCCGGTCGAAGGAAGGCGAGAAGCCCAACCCGCCGGTCTTCATGGTCTCGCCGCGCACCGGCCTGATGCTCAGCCGCTGGATGGCCGGTCGCGCGCCCACGCACATCTTCTCGGAAGAACCCGAAGCTACGTCGCCCCCCCCAATCTTCAAGGTTCACTTGAAGATTCAGTCGGAACTCACTGAGCCAGAAAGGTCTGGCATGGTTGAAGGATTCATTCGCGGCACCACGTACCACGATCAAGCCGTCGTCCTTACGGCGCATCTACAGGAAGAGAAAACCTCGGCCAACGACGACCGCAGCGGCTGCGCGAATCTGCTCGAGATCGCCCGGGCACTCGAAGCGATGATCGCCGAGGGCCGACTCCCCCGCCCCCAACGCGATATCCGCTTCTGGTGGACGGACGAGATCGCGGCCGAATACCAGTACTTCTCCGACCATCCCGAGGAGCGGAAACACATCATTGCCGATATTAACCAGGACATGGTGGGGGCGCGGCAGTCGTTGGGCGGGCGCGTGCAGCACGTCAGCCGGACGCCCTGGTCGCGCTGGAGCTTTCTGAATGACGTGGTGGAGAGCATCGTCACGAGCCTGGTACGCGGCAACAACGCCTACCTGGCGTCCTGGCAGAACAAGAATCCCGCGCCTTTCTCGCGGCCCATCCTGGCGCATTTGGGCAGCCGCGAGCCCTACAACTCCGAAGTGGTTCCCTACTTCGATTCCACGGACCACCTGGTCTTCAACGAGTCGGCGGTGAGTATCCCCGGCGTCACCCTCACGAACTGGCCGGACGAGTACATCCACTCCAGCGACGACGACCTGTGGCAGATCGACCAAACGCAGCTCCAGCGCAACGCCGTGGCCGTGGCGGCGACGGCACTTTACCTCGCCAATCTGAGCGGGGCGGACGTTCCGACGCTCACTGCGGTGATGGCCGGCGAAGCGCGCGAGCGCATTTCCCGTGATCTCGCCACCGGGCTCTCGCGCCTGGCCCAGGCGCCCGCCGCGGACCAGCGCGCCGCTTACGACGACGCGCTCAATCTGCTCGGCCAGGCGGTGGCGCGCGAGACCGCCGGGCTCGAATCGCTTCGCCGCTTTGCCGACGCTGGAAGCCTCAAGCTGCTCGACAGCCTCATTGCCGACTTCAAACTCACCGAACTGAACCACCGCAAGCGGATCGATGAGTGGTTTCTTGCTCTGGGAGGAAAGAAAACATCGGCAATGCTGGCCGAACGCGAAGCGGCCCTGGCCACCAAGGTGCCTCGTAATCTTGGAACGCCAGGTGAGTACTTGCGCGCCAAGGAGCGCGTCGAGGGGCCAAAGACACTCCACGGCCTGATGGCGTGGGAGGCGCTCAATTTCGTGGACGGCAAGCGGTCTTTGCTGGATATCTACCGCATCGTCCGCGGTGAGAGCCTTTCGGCAGGCGAATGGTATTACGGTAAAGTGACACCTGAAGATATTGAGGCGCTCTTTACCGCGGCGGAAAAAGAGAAAGCGGTGGCCATTGCCACCCCTGCTCCGCCAATGCGCCATTGACACCTGAGGGTAATTAGCGGGCGAGAAATGCGGTTCAGCGTCCGAAGGTTAAGGGAAATGACGATAGGCGACATCGTGGGGGCCATCTCATCCGGATGCGTTCGCGTAACCGATCATGCAGACGAAGAGGCCACGGCCGACGGGCTGAAACTGCAGGATGTTTTTTCCTCCGCCGCCCATGGGGAGATCATCGAGGAGTACCCCGCTGATGTTCCTTATCCGAGTTGCCTGGTTCTCGGCTGGGCTCCGGGTGGTTCGCCCGTGCACAGTGTTCGGGCGTATAATCGTGATAGTCGCTGGGCCGTGCTGGTGACCGTGTACCGCCCCGATCCGGCGCGATGGGTGGATTGGCGGCGAAGGAGAAAGTCGGAATGAGGCCATTTGAAAAGTGCCCGGTCTGCGGTGGTGACTTGGTGAGCAAAGAGGTTGAGAAACTTCTGCGTGGAGGGAAGCACACTGCTGTCCTGCGCGTGCCCGCCGACGTATGCCTCCGCTGCGGAGAACGCCTTTATTCAGTAGACGCAATCGAGCGGTTCGAACAAATCCGCTCCAAGCTGGAGCGCCAGGAAACCGCCGAATTCCAGCTTGTTGGTCAATCCTTCCAGGTTTCCTGAGACTTGCAACTGCACACTTCGCGCTCAATCCCCATGACATTCACCAACCTTAGGCGAAGAAATTCGCCCACTCCTCGAATGACATCCCGACTTGCGCTTGCGATCATCCTGCTCATCTTCTCGGGCGTAGCGCGAGGCGCTCAGGGGGCTCGTCTTCGATTCGAGATTTCCTTTCCTGCCTCCGTACATGCGGAGCCCATTACCGGCCGCGTCTTTGTCGTAATTACCCGCGACGGGAGCAAAGAACCACGCCTGCAAGCGGGTTCCTGGAGCGATCCCGCGCCGCTCTTTGGCGTAGATGTGGACCAGCTCAAGCCCGGGCAGGCAGCGGTGATTGACGCAACGACGTCCGGCTATCCCGTCGAAAGCCTCGGCGCGATTCCTGCCGGCGATTACCACGTCCAGGCGCTCCTCAACATTTACACGGAATTCCACCGTTCCGACGGCCACGTCATCTGGGCGCACATGGACCAGTGGGAGGGCCAGCGTTTCAATAAATCCCCTGGGAACCTCTATAGCGAGCCGGAGGCTCTCCACCTCGACCCCAAGGCCGGCTACGATGTGCGCCTCAGCTTGACCAAGGTGATTCCGCCCGTCGAGGTCCCGCCGGATACGATGTGGGTCAAGCGCATCAAGATCCAGAGCAAGCTGCTCAGCATATTCTGGGGCCGCCCGATTTACCTCGGCGCCGTTGTCCTGCTCCCCAAGGATTACGACGCGCACCCAGACGTCCACTATCCGGTCCTCTATGTTCAGGATCATTTCAGCCTGGGTCCCCCGCTGCCGTTCCGACCGGAGGCCGCGAAGGGAAAAGACTTCTGGGACCGGGCGGGATACGACCTTTACCAGGCGTGGACTTCGGACAACTTCCCTCGCATGATCGCGGTGAGTTTTCTGCACCCCACTCCCTATTATGACGACTCCTACGCGGTGAACTCCGCGAACAACGGGCCTTATGGCGACGCCCTGCTGACCGAGCTCGTCCCTCATCTCGAGGCGCACTTCCGCATGATTCGCAAACCGTACGCCCGCGTGCTGATGGGCGGGTCAACTGGGGGTTGGGAGTCGCTGGCGCTGCAAGTCTTTCATCCCGCCTTTTTCGCCGGCACCTGGACCTTCTTTCCGGATCCTAACGACTTCCGGCGCTACCAGTTGACGAACATCTACCAGGACGAGAATGCTTTCTACCAACCCGGGCACGAGTGGGCCAAGGTCGAGCGCTTCATGATGCGCGCCCCGGACGGCCAGCCGCTCATCACCACGCGCGCCTTCAGCCGTCTGCACCTGGTGCTGGGTGGCAAGGACCGCTCAGGGCAACAGCTCGACGCCTGGGAGGCAGCCTACGGGCCGGTGGGCGAGGATGGCTATCCGAAGCCGCTTTGGGACAAGCAGACAGGCGCGATCGACCGCAGCGTGGCCGACTATATGCGCGACCAAGGTTACGACTTGCGTTACTACGTGGAGAAGGACTGGCCGACGCTCGGCCCGCAACTGGCAGGTAAACTCCATCTCTATTGCGGCGACATGGACAACTACTACTTGAATCTCGCTGTCTACTTGTTCGAGGATTCCCTAAAGAAGCTCGAAAACCCCGCCTCCGACGCCAGCTTCGAATACGGCCGCCCGATGAAGGGCCACGGCTGGATGCCCATGAGCTTTCCCGAACTGCTCCGCATGATGGCGGATCACATCACGCGCCACGCGCCCGCGGGCGAAGACACCACACCCTGGAAGTATCGCTGAGTGGAATGAGTCATAGGCGCGGTTCGCGAATCGGCACCCTTGTCGGCGCGCCGACGTTTCTTAATGCACTACGCTAGGTCTCGCACTCCGAATGAAAATGGCTCTCCTGGACAACTTCAAGTGATGCTTTAACTTCCCTCCGCAGCCTGGTGCATTTGCCAACCTTGGCGGCGGTAGGACGCCGCCGCGACAACCTACCAAATGGTGCAGCGCTCGTTCGCCGGGCGGACCATCGCATCGTCAGGCTGGCAGGAAAACGCCTTCGCGAATGCGGGCAGGTTGGTGAGCGGCGCCCGCACGCGAAAGCGGGCCAGCGGGTGCGGATCCACGTTGGTCAGCATGCGCGCGAATTCCGGCCGCATGTTGTTCGCCCACACCTGCGCCCAGCCCAGGAAGAACCGCTGGTCAGGTGTGAAGCCCTCGATATCCGCAGGACGCGGCTTGCCCTGGAGCGATCTCTCGTAGGCGGCGAACGCGATATTCAAGCCGCCCAGGTCGGCGATGCTCTCGCCCTCCACGAGCTTGCCGTTTTGGTTCAGGCCCTTTTCGACTTCGAAGCCGTCGAATTGCTTGACAATGCAATCCGCGCGCCCTTCGAAGTTCTTGCGGTCCTCGGGCGTCCACCAATTGCGCAGATTCCCTTGGGCGTCGAACTGGCTGCCCTGGTCATCGAAGCCGTGAGTCAATTCGTGGCCGATCACGGCACCCATGCCGCCGTAATTGAACGCGTCGTCGGCGTCCGCACTGAAGAAAGGCGGCTGGAGAATGCCTGCCGGGAAAACAATCTCGTTGAGCTGCGGGTTATAGTACGCGTTCACTGTGGGCGGCGACATGCCCCATTCGGTCCGGTCCACTGGCTTACCGACTTTGGCCAAGTCGCGGTTGAACTCAAAGCGGTCGGCGTGGAGAGCGTTCAGAACGTAAGGCCCACGGTCGATTTCCAGTGCCGAGTAGTCGCGCCACTTGTCGGGGTATCCGATCTTGTTAACGAGGGCGTCGAGCTTGATCAGAGCCTGTTTTTTGGTTTCCGGCCCCATCCAGGGCAGGTTCTGGATATCCTCGCGCAGCGCAGCTTCCAGGTTGTGGACCATCTCCAGGGCGCGCGTCTTGGCCTGTGGTGGGAAGTGCTTCTGGACATAGACCTGCCCGAGCGCTTCGCCCAAGGCGCCGGCCGTGGCGCGCACACAGCGCTTCCAGCGGGGCAGGATTTCCTTGGTGCCGGTCAGCGTCTTGCCATAGAAATTGAAGTCCTCGTCAACGAACTTCGCGGGCAGCCGCGGCGCTGCGGCGTGGATCAGATGCCACCGCAGGTAGGTCTTCCAGTCCGCGAGAGAGGTGGCAGTGAGCAAGCGATTGACTTCCTTGAAGAAGTCCGGTGTGGCCACGTTGAGGTTGCCCTTCCCGGCCAGCGCGGCCTGGGCTAGGTAATCGTCCCAGGAAAAGGCGGGAGCAAGCGTTTTGATCTCCGCCACGCCCATGGGGTGGTAGAGCGCGTGGGGGTCTCGGCGCTGGACTTTGGTCAGCGAAGCCTTGGCCAGTTGGGTCTCGAGCTCCATCACCGTTTTGGCCTCAGCCGCCGCCGTCGCCGTTTCGTCGCCCATCAACTCGAACATGCGGGCGGCGTGCTTCACGTATTCCTCGCGAAGCTGCTTCGATTTGTCGTCCTCGCGCGTGTAGTAATCACGGTCGGGCAAGCCCAAGCCGGCCTGGTCGATTTCGCCGATGACTTGGGTGCTATCCTTGAAATCTTGGGTCGAATCGACCCTGAAGGGCGCGTTCACCCCGTAACCCTGCAGGCGCAGGACCTCGTCGCGCAAACCAGTGGGGTCATTGATGGCGGCGATCCGGTCGAGCTCCTCGGCCAACGGCTTGAGGCCGGCCGCCTCGATGCCGGAGTCGTCCATACAGCTCGCGTAGTAGTCGCCGATCTTCTGCTCATTCGAACCCTTGGGGGCGCTGGCCTTGGCGGCCTCTTCAAGAATCCCTCGAAGCTGGTCGCGGTTATTCTCCGCCAGGATGTTGAAGCTGCCCCAACTCGGGTAGGCGGCGGGAATCGGATTGTGGGCCACCCAACCACCATTGGCAAATTGGTTGAAGTCGGCACAGGGTTTGCAGGTGCGGTCGAGATTCGCCGGATCGAACCCGGCTTCGGCGAGCGATCCCGCCGGTGCGGCAAAAACTAGTGAAGCAGCAAGCAAACCAAGCAGGCACAACCAACATTTCAAGGAATACATGAAGTCTTGTCCTCCGGGGATACAAGGCATTTGACGTGTCCAAAGCCGATTGGACAGCATGTATCAAAACCCTGCGGAATGCAATCCGCTTGAATTCGATTGGAGCTATCCACTGAATCCCTTGGAGCGGGGTCGCCTGCTGGGGCCTACCCGCCTCACGCGGGATGCAACTTAGCGGGAGCGGGCAGGATTATAATGACCTCAACTGATGAGAAACGGAGACGAAATCATGGAGCCCTTTCGATACCACGTGTTCATTTGCGATCAGGAAAAACCGGAAGGAGTGCCGTGCTGCGCGGCGCGGGGGTCGGGCAGGACCGTCGAGGCCCTGCGCAAGGAAATCGCCGCGCACGGGCTTATGGACGCGGTCCAAGTCACGGTCTGTGGCTCGCTCGGACTCTGCGAACGCGGGCCGAACCTGGTGATCTATCCCGAGGGCGTCTGGTATTCGAACGTGACGCCGCAGGATGTGTTCGAAATCGTCGAGAGCCATTTCCAGAGTGGACGCCCAGTGGAGCGACTGGTCAACCAGGACGCGGCGGCACTCTACGCGGAGATCCGCACCA
>JAIQGB010000297.1 GCA_020072905.1 Terriglobia bacterium
CGATCGAACGGCGATCTCCTCCCAACTCGACCAATCATAGGCGGGCGCTGCGGTGGCCGTGGCGCCCACCTATGGCTTTCCGCACGTCGTCACATACGAATGACTTGATTATTGTTCGAATCGCCCGAGAGAACTCGATTTGCCTGGCCGGCAGCGCTAGCAGGGCAAAATGCGGATTCTGGAAAGAAAACGACAGGGATAGAGAAACTCACAATCTCCAACTGGAGAGCAGTGGCCGCGGGTGCCTCCTGCCTGTGCCAAAAGCTCTAGAATGCGCTCGAAAACGTGCTCAATCTGTTCTTTTGTCGCGTCCTGTCTCATAGAGAAGATCATGGCGTTCCACCTCCCAAGAATAAAAAAGCCCACTCGCCTCGAGTGGGCAGCTCATTTTTCGTCCGATTACTTTTTCCGTTCAGACCAACGCCACTCTACCGGTCGAGGCTAAAGCCCCAAAACCAATAAAACCAAAACGTGCTGGCGCAGATCCGAACCATAAGGGAGGAAGTGTGCCTTAACGTTTTTGCCTTCCGCAAGCCACAAGGGAGCAAGGCAGCAGCATGTTGCCCGCCATAAGCGCGCAAGAGCGTGGGATTGGAGGCGGGTTCGTTTCGGTTCGTGTTCGTGAATTCAATAATCGCTCGAACTCATTCTAAAGGCCTAGTTGGGATTGCTCGGCATCGTTCCTCAAAGTAACGGATGGTTTTGATTTTTCCGGGGCAAAATCCGGCGGGCGCGGGTCGCGATCGGCTACGCCATTCGCCTGCTTTGTGTTCACTTTGCGGGGGGTTTCGAAAAAGCTTCTAGTTCTTGTAAGGAGTATGACTGTAGAACTGCATCATGAGCAAGTCTGCCCGGCGTTGAACATCAAATTTGGCCAGCAAGTTCGACACGTGAAACTTCGCCGTACGTTCGGAAATATTCAATTGCCTGGCGATCTCCTTATTGGAAAGGTTTTCGAGCAGGCCTTGGAGCACTTCCTGTTGACGCCGGCTTAACTGGTGGGGGCTGTTCGTTACCGAGCGGCGACGCGGGCTGCGCAAAATCGTATCCGTAAAACGAGCGAGTAGATTACGGTCAACCCAGAAGCTTCCGTGCGCTACGCACCGGACAGCTTCCGGCAGATCGTCGTGTGCGGCCGAATAGGTCATCAGTCCCTTTGCGCCGAGCTCCAAGAACGGGAACGCATTGGTGTCGCTGAATTTCTCCCCGAGAACGAGCACGCGCGACTTTGGAAACCTGCTTTGTATTGCCCCCACGAGGGCTCCCGCAAAGGGTTCGTTGGAATCCACCACATAGACGCTCGCCGGGGGGATACCTGCGCGGCTGATGTCATTCGAAGAGCCTGGGCCAAGCCGGAAGGCACGGGTCGAGAGGTGTGCCTTGGAAAGTGTCTTCTTGAATTCTTCCAGTACCAGCGGGTGGGAAGACAACAAGCATACTCGCGGACGTCGGCCCTGAGTATTTCCGGTCGCCATAATCAAACCTTGAGAAAGCCTTTCAGCTCGCGATCCCAAAGCAATCCAAGGGAGTTTGGGTTGGCGTCGCTTCCCCTGTCAATGCTCTGATATGCGGAATCTAACAAAAGCCCACCAAGCCTACCGGCGTCCGACCAAGAGGGCGTCAGAACCGCACTCCGCATGGATCGCCGTCGCCCGGCGACCGTTGGATTCTTGGTACCACTCCCAGAACCGTCGCAGACCCTCGTCGAGCTGCGTTCGGGGCTCGTAATTAAGCAGGCGGCGGGCTTTGCTGATGTCCGCCCAGGTGAGGGGAACATCACCGGCTTGCGGAGGAAAACAGTTCACGTTCGCCGATTTCCCGACGGTTTTTTCAAGCAATTGAATTAAGTCGAGCAAACTAATCGGGTGCGAATTGCCCAGATTGAATACGTCGTAATCTGTTTCCAAGGCAGTCGCTGCCAGAATCCCACGCACAATATCATCCACGTAAGTGTAATCCCGGCTGCTCCTCCCATCGCCGAAAACAGGGATCACCCTCCCGGTGTTGATCAGCCCCGCAAACTTGCAGATAGCGAGATCGGGACGCTGGCGAGGCCCGTACACGGTGAAAAAGCGAAGGGAAACCACCGGCAGATGATAGAGATGGGAATAAGTGTAGCAAAGGAGTTCGCCGGCGAGTTTCGTCGCCGCGTAGGGAGAAACCGGTTTCATCTCCACCTGATCTTCGGTGAAAGGGGCGTGCGTCGTAGCCCCGTATATCGAGCTCGAGGAGCCGAAAACGAACTTGCCGACGCCGTATCGTCGCGCCATATCGAGGAGGTTGAGTGTGCCCGCGACATTGGTCTGCTCGTACTGCTCCGGTTGCTGGATTGAGGGCCTGACTCCCGCCTTCGCGGCGAGATGGACGACGACGTCGGGATGCTCCCTCTTGAACACGGCGTCCAAGGCTGCCCTGTCGCGGATATCCACCTCATACATCGTGAACTTGGCGGTCTTGCCGATCTCGATCAGGTTCGCCCGCTTGAGAGAAGGGGCATAAAAAGGGTCGAGGTTATCCACAATTGAGATTGCATGACCCTCGCGGAGCATGGTTTCGGCAAGGTGAGACCCGATGAAACCCGCGCCGCCGGTAATCAGGGCCTTGTAGGGGCTGAACATATTGAGAGATCCTCCGAAAGCCGTTGAATGGAGCTTTTCAAGGGAATGTGCAGAGGCCCTTTTTGTCACACGGCAACAACGGCAGGCTGTTCCTTGGTCGCCATGGTTCCGCGCCCCCGGCCGAAGTAGTCGAAGCCCTCCATGACCGCCTCATTCGGTTCAATGCAGTTGCGGGCATCGATCAGGACGTGCCCGTTCATTGCCTTTTTCAGTCGCTGCATGTCCAGATTCCGGAATTCATTCCACTCCGTTAAGACTGCCAGGGCGTCGGCATTCGACGCGGCCTCATATGCGTCCGGCATAAGGAGTAGGTTTTCATGCTGCACCAGTGCGGCGGCGGCGGCGTTCGCCGCCGGGTCAAAGGCCTGGACAACGGCGCCCTCCTTGAGCAGCAGACGAACGAAGTCCATGGCCCGCGACTCGCGGACATCGTCGGTAAGGGGTTTGTAAGCAAGGCCGAGCACCCCGATCGTTTTGTGTTCGATCGTTCCCACCGCATTCTTTAACCTTTCGAGGAGGTAAGAGCACAGTGTGACATTGGTTTTGTAGGCCCCTTCGATAACGGGCAATTCACAACCGAGCTGATGGGCAGAAGCGATCAGCGCGCGGGTGTCTTTGGGGAGGCAAGATCCTCCGAAGCCGATGCCGGGATGAAGGAACTTGGGTCCGATGCGCCGGTCCAGCCCGAGCACTTTTGCCACGTCATGAACATTCACGCCGGCATTGTCACAAAGATTGGCTATTTCGTTGATAAAGCTGATTTTGACCGACAAGAAAGCGTTGGAAGCATATTTCGCGAGTTCGGCCGTCTCGTTGTCGGTGGCGATGATCGGAGCTTCGATCAAGTAGAGAGGACGGTAGATGTCGCGGACGATGGCCAGGGACTGATGGCTGCTGGCGCCCAAAACCACACGATCCGGGCGCATGAAATTTTCAATGGCTGACCCTTCCCGCAGAAACTCAGGGTTGGAAACGATATCAAATGAGATGCTGGTCTCCTTCATTATTTCCCGGGCAAGGCGCCTCGACGTTCCCACCGGCACGGTGCTTTTGACCACCAGTACCTTGTACTCCTCCATCGCCCTGGCGATTTGTTTTCCCACTTCAAAGAGGGGTTTGAGGTTGGGAGACCCAGGGGTCTCGTCCTCCGTTCCCACCGCGATGAAGATGACAAGAGATTGTCGGATGGCATCTGGGAGGTTGGTGGAGAAACACAATCGACCTGCCACCGCATTTTTGTTGACCAGTTCCGACAGACCCGGTTCTTCGAATGGAACCCTCCCTTCGCGGAGAGCATCAATTCGCCTTACATCATTGTCTACGCAGTGGACTTTGATGCCGAAATCGGCCAGGCAAGCGGCGGCAACTAACCCCACTCGTCCGGCCCCAACCATTGTGACATTCATCCTGCACCTCGCCTAAGTTAGATTGGAAATACGTCCGGGATTCTACTAAAAGCCTTGCCTTGTATTCCTGCAGTCAGACCTTAAATGGCGACCGCACGTGGGAGAATTTTAGGCACACGTGCCCTCGATGCGCCACGACGCTTGAACAGTTGTAACGTTCACGGGTAGTGCGAATTCCGCCCTGACTTCACGGGACAGCGAGAGAGCAATCTACTTTCCAATCTTTCACAATGCTCAAGACATAACATCCAGGGCCGGATCGGAGTCGAATTATTCGCACTTCTGGCGCACCAAGAATTGGCTGCCGCTGGCCGCCGAAAAATTGATTAGACTCGCTGGAACTCAGCCGCGGAAACCATGGAAAGCGTCTCGCCTGGTGGCTAAACAGCCTGACGTCTTCCAACAGTATAGACCTGAGAATAGGCCTGGATGGCTTGCCTTTATATTAGGGTATTGCCCTGACGGTTCTCAGGTATTAGCCTTACTCAGGACTGTGAACTGGACCGGGTAGTGTCCCTGGACTCTTTTTGGCCGTCCGTACAGTTGACTGCGACCCCCAGGACGAAGTAGCCTCCAAACCCTGCGCTGGGAAGAGTCAGTAGAGTACCTGCCACGTCCCTCGCGTTATGTCCTGAAGACCCACCCAGCTCTTCCCCCTAGCTATGCCCGAGTTGTACCTTGACTTGGCATTACGTCATTTCGTCGAGGTTTTCTTGGGCTAGCGTGAGGGAAGACGGGTCAACAAGCCATAGCGCAGGCTTTCTGCTTTAACTCCTTCCAGGCGGAAATAAGGAGGCATTATGTTGCGTACTCCACGCAAATATTTTCGGGCTATATCATCGGCCCTCTTCGTTCTGGCCTGCTTTGGCGTAGTTATCGGCCCAGGAAGTTCTCAAGCCGCGCCAATGCGACCGTCAATAACCCTCGATTCGTTCACCCCCTTGAGTGGTCCGCCGGGAACTATGGTGGCCATTCTAGGCTCAGGATTCAGCCATATCAGATCTGTTAGCATCGGCTCAGCGAGAGCCACGAACTACTCGGTGATCTCGAGCAGTCAAATCAACGCGGTAGTGCCTGTCGGCGCAACCACGGGTAAAATTTCGATCCTGGCCAATTGGGGAACCGCAATTTCTGCGTCGTCGTTCACTGTAACCCAGACCGCACCTCCACCCTCGATCACCTCCTTCTCGCCGACGAGAGGGTGCCCGGGCATAGCAGTAGCTTTGGCCGGCAAGGGATTTACGGGGGCAACAGCGGTTCGTTTCAACGGCATGCCAGCCACTTTTAGGGTCGATTCGGACACTTCAGTGAGCACATCCGTGCCAACTGGAGCATCCAGCGGGATGATCACCCTTACGACATCGGCCGGCACGGGGACGAGCCCCTCGGCGTTCACCGTCGACCCGCCAACAACACCGCCGCAAGTCACTTCTTTCAGCCCGGTCACCGGCCCCGTCGGAACTGCCGTCATACTTAGCGGGACAGGGTTCACCGGTGCGACCAAAGTTGCATTCCACGGAACAGCCGCAACCTTTGCGGTCGTCTCCGATACGCGAATCTCCACGGCCGTCCCCACAGCAGCAACCACGGGAGCAATCAGCGTGACAACATCGGCCGGCACGGGGACGAGCGCCTCGGCGTTCAGCGTCACGACAACAACACCGCCACAAGTCACTTCCTTTAGCCCGACCAGCGG